>NZ_JBEXDZ010000059.1:0-50757 GCF_040606085.1 Streptomyces sp. NPDC005485
GGATCATCCCGGTGGGTACCAAGGTCACATCGTTCAGCGCCACCAACAGCACGGCCGAGCTCAGGCCGACACGGCCGCCGAGCTCAGGCCGACACCGATGCGGGGGGGCGCTATCGGTTCGGACCCATGCCGAAGCGTGGTCGCTGCCGGTTCGCGGCCGCTATCGGTTCGGGCTCACGCCGAAGCCCGGGGCGCGGTCAGTCCAGAGCCGTGCCGAAGCCCGGGGCACCATCGGCTCAGACCCACGCCGAAGTCGGGACCGCCCATCTGTTCGGACTCGCGTCGGTGCAGGGCTCGCCGCCACCGGTTCGGACCGGCGCCGAAGCCGAGGTACCTGTCGGTTCGGACCCGCGCCGAAGTCGGGCTCTCCACCGGCCGAGACCCGCGCCGGTGCAAGGCTCCCCGCCATCAGTCCAGACCGGCACCCGAGCCGCACTCACCACCCACGGTTCAAGCCGACACCGAAGCCCCGCCCACCACCCACAGTTCAAACCGACACCGAAGCCGGGCTTGCCGATCTGTCCGTGGTCGGGGTGGTGCCGGCACGGGGCAGGTCGATGATGAACTCCGTGTGGCCCAGGGCGCTTTCCACGTGGATGTGGCCGTCGTGTGCCGCGGTGATCGCGTCGACGATCGCGAGGCCGAGGCCGGAGCCGCCCTCCTTGCCGGTGGTGCGGGAGCGCGAGGCGTCGGCGCGGGTGAAGCGCTCGAAGACCGTGGGCAGAAGTGACGGCGGAATGCCGGGGCCGTCGTCCCTGACGCGGATGACACAGTGCGCGTCCGTCGCCTCCACCGAGGCGATGACCGTCGTGCCAACAGGCGTGTGCATACGGGCGTTGGCCAACAGGTTGGCCACCACCTGGTGCAGCCGTGCCTCGTCGCCGACGACCAGCGCCGGGGCGTCGAGGAACAACGCCAACTGCCAGTTGTGGTCCTCCCCCGCGGCCCGCGCGTCCCAGACGGCCTCCGCGACGAGCGACGCCAGATCCACCTCCGCGACCTGCAGCGGCCGCCCCTCGTCGAGCCTCGCGAGCAGCAGCAGATCCTCCACGAGCCCGGTCATCCGTGCCGACTCGGCGGAGACGCGGCGCCAGGCCAGCGACGCTTCGATCCGCTCGGTGCCGCGGTTCATCAGTTCCGCGTATCCGGCGATGGACGCCAGTGGCGTACGCAGTTCGTGGCTGGCGTCGGCGAGGAAGCGCCGCATCCGTTCCTCGCTGCGGCGCATCTCCTCCTCGCCGCGCTGCCGTTCCGCGAGCGAGGACTCCACATGGTCGATCATGCGGTTGAGGGCGGCGCCGACCTGACCGGCCTCGCTGCCGGGGTCGGTGTCGCGGTCGGGTACGCGGGTGAGCGCGGTGACCTCGCCGTGGCCCAGCGGCGAGCGGGACACCTCGACGGCGGTCGCCGCGACCCGGTCGAGCGGGCGCAGTTGGCGCCGGATGACGACGGCGCAGACGACGCCCGCGGCGGTGAGGCCCACCACCGCGACCACGGCCTCGACCACGACCAGGCGGCCGATCAGCTCCTGGACGTCGTCCATCGGGAGCCCGGTGAGGACCGGGACGCCGTCCCCTCCGAGGGCGGTCACGCGGTAGGTGCCCAGGCCCGGAAGGCTGCGGGTGTGCAGGGTGCCGTCGGTGGTGATGCCCGCGAGCGCGGCCCGCTGGGCGGCGGTGAGGACCTGTTGGTGGCCGTCGCCGGTGACCACCTCGGCGACGATGACGTGACCGTCGTCGTCGAACCGGGCGGCCACCGTCCCGACCGCCTGCCCCCGCTCGGCCAGGAACCCCAGGTCGGTGTCCGACTGCTCCCCCTCCCGGCGCTGCAGCCCGCCCTGGCTGCGCTCGGCGGAGTCGGTGACGCGCTCGTCCAGGTTGCCCAGCAGATAGGCGCGTTGGGCGACGATCGTGGTGAGCGCGAGGGCGGTGCAGACGGCGACCAGCGCGGCACCCACGAAGACGAGCAGCCGGCTGCGCAGGGACCGCCCGCCGAGCCGGGCCCGCGGAGACCGCCCACCCGGCCGAACCCGCCCGGACCGCCCACCCGGCCGAACCCACCGAGCCCGCCCCTCGACCGACCCCCCGACCTCTCCCCCGACCCGCCGCCCCAGCCCGAACGCGCTCATCTCCCGTCCTCCGGCGGCCTGATGGCGTAGCCGACCCCGCGCACGGTGTGGATCATCGGCGCCCGGCCCTTGTCGATCTTCCGGCGCAGGCTGGAGATGTACACCTCGACGAGGTTCCCGCCGCCGTCGAAGGAACTGCTCCACACATGGGACAGGATCTGCGTCTTGCTCAGCACCTGGCGCGGGTGGCCGAGCAGCAGCCCGAGCAGCTCGAACTCCTTGGCGGTGAGCCGGATCGCCGTACCGTCGCGGCGTACCTCCCGGGTCTCCTCGGTCAGCACGAGATCGCCGAGCACCCGCACGGACGGGTCGGGCCGCGGCTCCTCGGCCCCGGCCCGGCGCAGCAGTCCGCGCAGCCGCAGTACGACCTCCTCCAGCGAGAAGGGCTTCGTGACGTAGTCGTCGGCGCCCGCGGCCAGCCCGTCGATGCGGTACTCCAGCGCGTCGCGGGCGGTGAGCATGAGGACGGGCAGCTTCGGGTTCTCGTACCGCAGCCGGCGCAGCACCTGTACGCCGTCCAGGTCGGGCAGCATCCCGTCGAGGACGACGGCGTGCGGCGCGCAGCCGCGGGCGAGGCGCAGCGCGCTGCGTCCGTCGGCCGCCGGGTAGGGCCGCCAGCCGGCCTCGGTGACGGCCACGGACAGCAGCTCGGTGAGCGTGGGTTCGTCGTCGACGATCAGCACGCGGACGCGGTCGCTCGGGGTGCCAGACCTTCGGGTGCCAGACATGTGCCGATCGTGTCCCGGTGGCCTGGGAGAACCCTGTGTTCCGCCTTTGGCCCAGCCGTGCGGACGTTCGCGGGACATCACGGTACGGCGAAGGGCCGCACCCCTGTCACCAGGAGCGCGGCCCTTCGACTGCCGTACCGGACCGCTTACTTGTCCTTGCGGATCAGGCTGCGCAGCACGTACTGCATGATGCCGCCGTTGCGGTAGTAGTCCGCCTCGCCGGGGGTGTCGATGCGGACGACCGCGTCGAACTCCACACCGGTGTCGGTGGTGACCTTGACCGTGCGCGGGGTGGTGCCGTTGTTCAGCTCCTCGACGCCGGTGAAGGAGAACGTCTCCTCGCCGGTCAGACCAAGGGACTCGGCGGTGGCACCCTCCGGGAACTGGAGCGGGAGCACACCCATGCCGATGAGGTTCGAGCGGTGGATGCGCTCGTAGGACTCGGCGATGACGGCCTTGACGCCGAGGAGCGCGGTGCCCTTGGCGGCCCAGTCGCGGGACGAGCCGGAGCCGTACTCCTTGCCGGCCAGGATGGCCAGCGGGGTGCCCTGCTCGATGTAGTTGCGCGAGGCGTCGTAGATGAACGACACCGGCGCGTCCGCCTGGGTGAAGTCGCGGGTGAAGCCGCCCTCCGTGCCCGGCGCGATCTGGTTGCGCAGGCGGATGTTGGCGAACGTGCCGCGGATCATGACCTCGTGGTTGCCTCGGCGCGAGCCGTAGCTGTTGAAGTCACGACGCTCCACACCGTGCTCGGTGAGGTACTTGCCGGCCGGGGTGTCGGCCTTGATGGCGCCGGCCGGGGAGATGTGGTCGGTGGTGACCGAGTCGCCCAGCTTGGCGAGGACCCGCGCGCCGGTGATGTCGGAGACCGGGGTGGTCTCCATCGTCATGCCCTCGAAGTAAGGGGGCTTGCGGACGTACGTCGACTCCGCGTCCCACTCGAAGGTGTTGCCGGTCGGGATCGGCAGCGCCTGCCACTGGGCGTCGCCCGCGAAGACGTCCTGGTAGGACTTGTTGAACATGTCCTCGCCGATGGCGTTCGCCACGACGTCGTTGACCTCGGCCTCGGTCGGCCAGATGTCTTCGAGGAAGACCGGCTTGCCGTCCTGGTCGGTGCCGAGCGCGTCCTTGGTGATGTCCACCTTCATGGAACCCGCGAGGGCGTACGCGACGACCAGCGGCGGGGAGGCCAGGTAGTTCATCTTGACGTCGGGGTTGATACGGCCCTCGAAGTTGCGGTTGCCGGAGAGGACCGACGTGACCGCGAGGTCGTGCTCGTTGACCGCCTTGGAGACCTCCTCGGGCAGCGGGCCCGAGTTGCCGATGCAGGTGGTGCAGCCGTAGCCGACGAGGTTGAAGCCGACCTTGTCGAGGTAGGGGGTGAGCCCCGCCTTGTCGAAGTAGTCGGTGACGACCTTGGAGCCCGGGGCGAGGGTGGTCTTGACCCACGGCTTGCGGGTCAGGCCCTTCTCCACGGCCTTCTTCGCGACGAGCGCGGCGGCGACCATGACGTACGGGTTCGAGGTGTTGGTGCAGGAGGTGATGGCCGCGACCGTCACCGCACCGTGGTCGATCTCGTAGGTCGAGCCGTCGGGGGCCGTGACCAGGGTCGGGCGGGTCGGCACACCGTTGGTGGCGGCCGGGGCGTCGGAGGCCGGGAAGGACTCCTTGCCCGCCTCGTCGTCCTCGTCCACGTAGTTGCGGACGTCCTGGGCGAACTGCTGCGAGGCGTTCGCGAGGACGATGCGGTCCTGCGGGCGCTTCGGGCCGGCGATCGACGGGACGACCGTCGAGAGGTCCAGCTCCAGCTTCTCGGAGAAGTCGGGCTCGGCGGCCGGGTCGAGCCAGAGGCCCTGCTCCTTGGCGTACGCCTCGACGAGCGCGACCTGCTGCGCGTCACGGCCGGTCAGGCGCAGGTACTTCAGGGTCTCGTCGTCGATCGGGAAGATCGCGGCGGTGGAGCCGAACTCCGGCGACATGTTGCCGATGGTGGCGCGGTTGGCGAGGCTCGTGGCCGCCACACCCTCGCCGTAGAACTCGACGAACTTGCCGACGACGCCGTGCTTGCGCAGCATCTCGGTGATCGTGAGCACGAGGTCCGTGGCGGTGGTGCCGGCGGGCAGCTCACCGGTCAGCTTGAAGCCGACGACGCGCGGGATGAGCATCGAGACCGGCTGACCGAGCATCGCGGCCTCGGCCTCGATGCCGCCGACGCCCCAGCCCAGCACGCCGAGGCCGTTGACCATGGTGGTGTGCGAGTCGGTGCCGACGAGGGTGTCGGGGTAGGCCTGGCCGCCCCGGACCATGACCGTACGCGCGAGGTGCTCGATGTTCACCTGGTGGACGATGCCGGTGCCCGGCGGGACGACCTTGAAGTCGTCGAAGGCGGTCTGGCCCCAGCGCAGGAACTGGTAGCGCTCCTTGTTGCGGCCGTACTCCAGCTCGACGTTCTGGGCGAACGCGTCGTTGGTGCCGAACTTGTCGGCGATGACGGAGTGGTCGATGACCAGCTCGGCCGGGGAGAGCGGGTTGACCTTCGCCGGGTCGCCGCCGAGCTCCTTGACGGCCTCACGCATGGTGGCGAGGTCCACGACACAGGGCACGCCGGTGAAGTCCTGCATGATCACGCGGGCGGGCGTGAACTGGATCTCCTGGCTGGGCTGCGCCTGCGAGTCCCAGCCTCCGAGGGCCCGGATGTGGTCGGCGGTGATGTTCGCGCCGTCCTCGGTACGGAGCAGGTTCTCCAGCAGCACCTTCAGGCTGTACGGAAGGCGAGCCGAGCCTTCCACCTTGTCCAGCCGGAAGATCTCGTACGACTCGTCGCCCACCTGCAGCGTGCTGCGGGCGTCGAAGCTGTTCGCCGACACGACAGTCTCCTTCATTGATGTGCGCGTACCCACCGCATCCTGCCGCCACGACGTCTTGGCCGATCCGCTAAGGTACGGCTAAGTTAGGTAACCCTTACCAGGTTGGCGGCTGCGGGGCGCCTCGGCAGATATCTCGATGTCGAGATAACTCTAGTACATGGGGGCGGACTGGTCATGCCCGGCCCCGCCCTCACGCCGCTCGGCGGCCCGCCCGGCCGAGGCCATCGTCCACCCGCCGGACCCGGCACGCGACCGGGCCCCTCGCACGACCGCGAGGAGCGGTGCCGGCGACAGGGCCCATCGCGATCACCATCGGCCACGGCTACGGCTACGGCTACGCACCGATCGGCGACGCCCGCGCGGGACCCAGGGCCATGGAGCCGCCGATGCCGGGTACCCGGGCGCGGACCGGCGAACGGCAAGCGTGAGGAGAAGTCATGGCCCTGACGTTCCGTAAGAGCTTCCGGATCCTTCCCGGGGTGCGGCTCAACATCAACCGGCACTCGTGGTCACTCACCACGGGAGGCCCGCACGGACCGCGCCGCACGCGGAGCAGCACGGGGCGGCGTACGACGTCGATGGATCTGCCCGGACCCTTCGGGTGGCGTCGCACCCGTACGGCCAAGCGCCACTGACGGCCCGTCACCCGTACGGAGCCCCCGAAATGCGTCATCTCATATCTGAGATAGCCTGCACCCATGGCAGACGATTACCTCGTACGCATCGGCAAGCTCATCCGTGACGCCCGGCAGCACCGGGGCTGGACACAGTCGCAACTTGCCGAGGCGCTCGGCACCAGCCAGAGTGCCGTCAACCGCATCGAGCGCGGCAACCAGAACATCAGCCTTGAGATGATCGCTCGAATCGGTGAAGCACTGGACAGCGAGATCGTGTCGCTGGGATACGCGGGTCCGATGCACCTGCGCGTGGTCGGCGGACGTCGGCTCTCCGGCTCCATCGACGTGAAGACCAGCAAGAACGCGTGTGTGGCACTGCTGTGCGCGACGCTCCTCAACAAGGGGCGCACGGTGCTGCGCCGGGTCGCCCGCATCGAGGAGGTGTACCGCCTTCTGGAGGTACTCGGCTCCATCGGCGTACGCACCCGGTGGATCAACGACGGCGTGGACCTGGAGATCGTGCCGCCGGCCGAGCTGGACATCGCGGCGATCGACGCCGAGGCGGCCATCCGCACCCGCTCGATCATCATGTTCCTCGGCCCGCTGCTGCACCGTATGGACAGCTTCAAGCTGCCGTACGCGGGCGGTTGCGACCTCGGCACGCGGACGATCGAACCGCACATGATCGCGCTGCGCCGCTTCGGTCTGGACATCGCCGCGACCGAGGGGCTGTACCACGCGCGGGTGGACCGGAGCGTCTCCCCCGACCGCCCGATCGTGCTGACCGAGCGCGGCGACACGGTGACCGAGAACGCGCTGCTGGCCGCCGCGCGGCACGAGGGCGTGACCGTCATCCGCAACGCGTCCTCCAACTACATGGTCCAGGACCTGTGCTTCTTCCTGGAGGCGCTCGGCGTCGAGGTCGAGGGCATCGGCACCACCACGCTCACCGTGCACGGCGTGCCGAACATCGACGTCGACGTGGACTACTCCCCCTCCGAGGACCCGGTCGAGGCGATGAGCCTGCTCGCCGCCGCGGTGGTCACCGAGTCCGAGCTCACCGTCCGCCGGGTGCCCATCGAGTTCCTGGAGATCGAGCTCGCGGTCCTGGAGGAGATGGGCCTCGACCACGACCGCACCCCGGAGTACTTCGCCGACAACGGCCGTACGCGCCTGGTGGACCTGACCGTGCGCCCCTCCAAGCTGGAGGCGCCGATCGACAAGATCCACCCGATGCCGTTCCCCGGCCTGAACATCGACAACGTCCCGTTCTTCGCGGCCATCGCGGCCTCCGCGCAGGGCAAGACCCTCATCCACGACTGGGTCTACGACAACCGCGCCATCTACCTCACGGACCTCAACCGCCTCGGCGGCCGTCTCCAACTCCTCGACCCGCACCGGGTGTTGGTCGAGGGCCCGACCCGCTGGCGCGCCGCCGAGATGATGTGCCCGCCCGCACTGCGACCCGCCGTGGTCGTCCTGCTGGCGATGATGGCCGCCGAGGGCACGTCCGTGCTGCGGAACGTGTACGTCATCAACCGCGGCTACGAGGACCTGGCGGAGCGGCTCAACTCGATCGGCGCGCAGATCGAGACCTTCCGGGACATCTGACGGAACCCGTCGAGCCGCCTCCCTGTCCGGGGAGGCGGCTCGACGGGTTGCGGCGGTCTCTCAGACCTCGGTCAGCGTGATGTCCTGCCGGCGGGACGCGTGGAAGCGTGGCATCGGGAGGCCGCCGCCGCTCAGCTCCATCACGGTGGCCTCGACGTGGGCGGCGCCCGGGGTGAAGGCGTCCTTGCGGGTCTCGGAGTTGGACCAGCGGTGCTCGGCGCCGTCGCAGAGCGCCGACGTGCCGCCGATGCCGTGGCGCACCCGGGGGTCGCCCTGCGACACGGACGAGGAGACGAACACGGGCCCGGTGCCGCTGAGGCAGCGGTAGGTGCCGGAGAGGGTGATGGTGCCGTCGGAGGTGACGGTGCCGGTCGGGTCGACGGTCACCTCCTCCTCGTAGGGAGCGGAGTGGGCGACGGCCGACGAGGTGAGGAGCAGCAGCGCGGCCCCGGTGGCCGCGACGAAGGCCTGGCTGACCTGGCGCAAGGACATGGAACTACCTCCTGGAACGGGGGCTCCAGAGGTACCGGGCCCACGCTCCCGGGCCGGTGATCGTCACCCCTTTGGTGGCGAGTCCGCACCGCCGGTGACGCGGCCCGGGCCCCCCGCCCGGTCCCGGGTCCGCATCGTCCGTCCTGGGGACGTCCGAGTGTTGTCCGCGTGTTGTCACGCTTCTCGGCGGGCGGTTCCGATGAGTTCGCCGCGGGAGCATGGTCTACCTATGCGAGGCGACGACAACGCCGCCGGACTCATCGCATCCGACGTGGAGGTGCGCCATGTGTTCTCACCAGACCTCGGACCACACCGGCCGTGGGACGGCACACACCGTCTCCGCCCACCCCGAGCAGGGCTGGAGCCTCCTGTGCGACGGCTCGATCGTCTTCGACGACTCCGGTGAGCTGCTGGCCGACGGCCGCGTCGTCGCGCCGCACCGGGTGTTCGTCGAGCAGCTGGCCACCGCGGCCTGACCGACCCTCCGCAGCAGGCCCCCTAGGCCAGCACCGCGAAGCCGTCGAGCTCGACGAGTGCCTGGTCGTCCCAGAGCCGTACGGTGCCGATGACGGCCATCGCGGGGTAGTCGCGGCCCGCCAACCGGTGCCAGATACGGCCCAGTTCGGGGGCATGGGCGCGGTAGTCCCCGACGTCGGTGGCATGGACCGTGACCCGGGCGAGGTCGGCGGGGGTGCCGCCCGCGGCCCGCAGGGCGGTCAGCAGATTGGTCAGCGCCTTCTCGAACTGCTCCGGGAGGGTCTCGCCCACCACCTTCCCGTCCGTGTCCAGCGCGGTCTGGCCCGCCAGGAAGACCAGCCGGCTGCCGGTGGCCGTCACGGCGTGGGAGAAGCCGGTGGGCGGGGAGAGTTCGGGCGGGTTGATGCGCTCGGTGCTCATCGCGGGACCATCCCTTCCAGGGCCCTCACGGGGCCTCCGTGGTGGCGTACAACTCCTTGGCGATGACGGCCCGTTGGACCTCGCTCGCGCCCTCGTAGATGCGCGGCGCCCGCACCTCCCGGTAGAGGTGTTCGAGGAGGTGGCCGCGGTGCAGGGCGCGGGCGCCGTGCAGTTGGACCGCCGCGTCGACGACGTACTGCGCCGTCTCGGTGGCGAGCAGCTTCGCCATCGCGGCGCGCCTGGGCACATCGGGGGCGTCCTCGTCGTACGCCGCGGCGGCCGCGTACACCATCAGCCGGGCCGCCTCCGTGCGCAGCGCCATCTCGGCGACCTGGTGGGCCACTGCCTGAAGGTCCCTCAACTTGCCGCCGAACGCGTCCCGTTGGGCCGTGTGCGCCAAAGCCGCCTCCAGGGCGGCCTGCGCCATGCCGACCGCGAAGGCGCCCACGCTCGGCCTGAACAGGTTCAGGGTGCGCATCGCGACCCGGAAGCCGTGATCGGGTTCGCCCAGCACGTCGTCCGCCGTCACCGGTACGGCGTCGAAGGCGAGGGAGCCGATCGGGTGCGGCGAGAGCATGTCGAGGGGGGTGCCGGTGAGGCCGGGCCGGTCGGCGGGGACCAGGAAGGCGGTGACGCCCCGCGCTCCGGCGTCGCGGGTGGTGCGCGCGAAGACGGTGTAGATGTCGGCCTCGGGCGCGTTGGAGATCCAGCACTTCTCCCCGGTGAGCCGCCAGCCGCCGGAGCCGTCCTTGTCGGCCCGCAGCGCCAGCGCCGCCGCGTCCGAGCCCGCACCCGGCTCGCTCAGCGCGAAGGCGGCCACCGCGCTTCCGCCGCTCACCGCCGGGAGCCAGCGCTCGCGCTGGGCCCGCGTGCCGTACGCGTGCACCGGGTGCGCACCCAGGCCCTGGAGGGCGAGCGCGGTCTCGGCCTCCGTGCAGACCTGGGCCAGGGACTCGCGCATCAGGCACAGATCGAGCGCCCCGGAGGTGAAGAGCCTCTCCAGCAGGCCCAGTCGGCCGAGTTCGGCGACAAGAGGGCGGTTGACATGGCCCGGCTCGCCCTTCTCCGCGAGCGGACGCAGATGTTCCGCGGCCAGTGAGCGCAGCTCGCCACACCAGGCGGTCTGTGCCGGATCGAGCGAGAATGCCGTCATTGCCGGTCCCCTCTCCCCTGTCGGGCTACCTCTGGAGGTTATCGCGGACCGTTGACTGTCGTCACCAACACGATACGCTCCTTGTGCGAGCCGCGAGCCCACCACGACGCCCACCAAGGCAAGGGGGCGAACCGCCATGGAAACCAGGAGCGCCGGCGACGACGCACTACCGACGACCTCGGCCCACGTCGACACCTTCACGCGTGACCATCTCCCGCCCCCCGACCAGTGGCCCGAACTCCGCTTCGACCTCCCCGAGCTCCGCTACCCCGAACGGCTGAACTGCGCAGCGGAGCTGTTCGGGCACACCGACCCGCAGCGCCCGGTGTTCCGGACGGCGGACGGCGACCTGTGGACGTACGGGCAGCTCCTCGCCCGGGTCGACCGCATCGCCCATGTGCTGACCTCCGAGCTCGGCGTCGTACCCGGCCGGCGTGTGCTGCTGCGCGGGCCCACCACGCCCTGGCTGGCGGCCTGCTGGCTGGCGGTGCTCAAGGTCGGCGCGGTCGCCGTCACCGTGCTGGCCCAGCAGCGCCCCCACGAGCTGAGCACGATGTGCGAGATCGCCCGGGTGACCCACGCCCTGTGCGACATCCGGTCCGTCGACGACCTCGTCAAGGCGGAGATCCCCGGGCTGCGGATCACCACCTACGGCGGGGACGCGCCGGACGACCTGCTGCTGCGGATCACGGGAGCGCCGGACGAGCCGTTCCCGGCCGTCGACACGGCGGCCGACGACGTCGCGCTGATCGCGTTCACCTCGGGCACGACCGGCCGGCCCAAGGGGTGCATGCACTTCCACCGCGATGTGTTGGCGATAGCGGACACCTTCTCGAAGCATGTGTTGAAGCCACATGCCGACGATGTCTTCGCGGGAAGTCCCCCGCTCGGCTTCACCTTCGGTCTCGGCGGCCTGGTGATCTTCCCGATGCGAGCGGGGGCCAGCTCACTGTTGCTCGAACAGGCGGGCCCCAAGCAGCTGCTGCCCGCGATCGCCGAGCACCGGGTCTCCGTGCTGTTCACCGCGCCGACTGCGTACCGGGCGATGCTGGACGAGCTGGACGCCCACGACACCGCGTCGCTGCGGCGCTGTGTGTCGGCCGGCGAGAACCTGCCCGCGGCCACCTGGAAGGCCTGGCACACCCGGACCGGGCTGCGCATCATCAACGGCATCGGCGCCACCGAGCTCCTGCACATCTTCATCTCGGCGGCCGACGAGCGGATCCGGCCCGGCACGACGGGCGTTGCGGTACCGGGGTGGCAGGCGCGCGTCGTGGACCACTCCGGCGCGCCGGTGCCCGACGGGGAACCCGGCCTGCTCGCCGTGCGCGGCCCGGTCGGCTGCCGCTATCTCGCCGACCCGCGTCAGCGTGAATACGTGAGCGGCGGCTGGAACATCACCGGCGACACCTATGTGCGCGATCCCGACGGCTACTTCCGTTATGTCGCCCGCGCCGACGACATGATCATCTCGGCCGGGTACAACATCGCGGGCCCGGAGGTCGAGGACGCCCTGCTGCGCCATCCGGACGTGGTCGAGACGGCGGTCGTGGGGCGCTCCGACGAGGCGCGCGGACAGATCGTGGTGGCGTACACGGTCCTGCGCCCGGGCGCACGCCAGGACCCGGAGGGCCTGCGCGCCTTCCTCAAGTCCGAGCTGGCGCCGTACAAATGCCCCCGCGAGATCGTCTTCCTGGACGCCCTCCCGCGCACCGCGACCGGCAAGCTCCAGCGCTTCCGTCTGCGCACCGAGGGCGACCGGCAGTGATACCGACGACCTAAGATGATCAACGTGGCCGACCAGCACGCTCCCCGCTCCCTCATCGTCACGCTCTACGGCGCGTACGGCCGGTTCATGCCCGGCCCGGTGCCGGTGGCCGAGCTGATCCGCCTGCTCGCCGCGGTGGGCGTCGACGCGCCCTCCGTACGGTCCTCGGTGTCCCGGCTCAAGCGCCGCGGGCTGCTCGAACCGGTGCGCACGGCGGCCGGCGCGGCCGGGTACGCGCTGTCGCCGGACGCGCGGCAGCTCCTCGACGACGGCGACCGGCGCGTGTACGCGGCGGCGCCCGCCGAGGACGACGGCTGGGTGCTCGCCGTCTTCTCCGTGCCGGAGTCCGAGCGGCAGAAGCGGCACGTCCTGCGCTCGCGGCTGGCCGGCCTGGGCTTCGGAACCGCGGCCCCCGGGGTGTGGCTCGCCCCGGCACGCCTCTACGAGGAGACCCGCCACACCCTGGAACGGCTGCGGCTCGACTCCTACGTGGACCTGTTCCGCGGGGAGCACCTGGGCTTCGCGGCGACGACGGACGCGGTCGCGCGCTGGTGGGACCTCGCCGCGATCGCCAAGCAGCACGAGGAGTTCCTCGACCGCCACGCGCGCGTGCTGCACACCTGGGAGGGGCGCGCGGACACCCCGCCCGAGGAGGCCTACCGCGACTACCTGCTCGCCCTGGACACCTGGCGCCACCTCCCGTACGCCGATCCCGGACTGCCTCCCGCGCTGCTGCCCGCGGACTGGCCGGGCGCCCGCTCCGCCGCCGTGTTCCGGGCGCTGCACGAGCGGCTGCACGACGCGGGCGCGGCTTTCGCGGGTGTTCCCGAGCCCTTGACCGAGATGTGATCCCAGCTGCGTCAGGTGCCGAGCGCGGGCAAGCCGAGGGTGAGCCGGGGTTTGGGGGCGTCGGTGCGTCCGGTCTGCGGGCGCCGGTTCCCCGCGCGGTAGGGCGCGGGCCAGCTCACGCCCGGACCGGTGTACCCCTGCTCGGCGGCCGCGTGGAGCGTCCAGTGCGGGTCGTACAGGTGCGGCCGGGCGAGAGCGCACAGGTCCGCGCGTCCGGCCAGGATCAGGGAGTTGACGTCGTCCCAGGAGGAGATCGCACCGACGGCGATCACCGGGATGCCGGTCTCGCGGCGGATCCGGTCGGCGTACGGCGTCTGGTACGAACGGCCGTACTCCGGCTGTTCGTCCGCCACCACCTGGCCCGTCGACACGTCGACCGCGTCGGCGCCGTGCGCGGCGAACGCCCGCGCGATCTCCACCGCCTCGTCCGCCGTGGTGCCGCCTTCGGCCCAGTCGGTGGCGGAGATACGGACGGTCATGGGCCGTTCCTGCGGCCACACGGACCGTACGGAGTCGAAGACCTCGAGGGGGAAGCGGAGCCGGCGGCCGAGCGAGCCGCCGTAGGCGTCGGTGCGCCGGTTGGTCAGTGGTGACAGGAAGCCGGAGAGCAAGTAGCCATGGGCGCAGTGGAGTTCGAGCAAGTCGAAGCCGCAGCGCGCGGCACGCCAGGCGGCGGCGGTGAACTGTTCGCGAATGTCGGTGAGTTGGGCACGGCCGAGCTCGCGGGGCGTCTGGCTGTGCTGCTTGTACGGGATCGGGGAGGCGGCCACGAGGGGCCAGTTGCCCTCCTCCAGCGGCTCGTCCATGCCCTCCCACATCAGCTTGGTGGAGCCCTTGCGGCCGGAGTGGCCGAGCTGCACGCCGATGGCCGCGCCCGGTGCCTGCGCGTGCACGAAGCCGGTGATCCGCTTCCATGCCTCGGCCTGCCGTCCGGTGTACAGGCCGGCGCATCCGGGCGTGATCCGCCCCTCGGCGCTGACGCACACCATCTCGGTCATCACCAGGCCGGCGCCGCCGAGGGCCCGCGCGCCCAGGTGGACCAGGTGGAAGTCGCCGGGGACGCCGTCCACGGCCGAGTACATGTCCATCGGCGAGACGACGACCCGGTTGCGCAGGGTCAGGCCGCGGAGCCGGAACGGGGTGAACATCGGGGGTGTGCCGGGCGGGCAGCCGAACTCCCGCTCCACGCCCGCGGTGAAGTGCGCGTCGCGCAGCCGGAGGTTGTCGTGGGTGACGCGGCGGCTGCGGGTGAGGAGGTTGAAGGCGAACTGGCGCGCGGGCTGGTCGAGATAGAGGTTCAGGTTCTCGAACCACTCCAGGCTGGCGCGGGCCGCACGCTGCGTGGAGGCGACGACGGGGCGCCGCTCCTGCTCGTACGCGACCAACGCCTGTTCCAGCGACGGCTGTTCCTCCAGACAGGCGGCCAGTGCGAGCGCGTCCTCGACGGCGAGCTTCGTGCCGGAGCCGATGGAGAAGTGCGCGGTGTGCGCGGCGTCGCCGAGGAGGACCAGGTTGCCGCTCGACCAGCGCTCGTTGACGACCGTGCGGAAGTTGATCCACGCCGACTTGTTGGACCGCAGGGTCCGTCCGCCGAGCGCGTCCGCGAAGATCTTGGCGCACCTCTCGACGGACTCCTGCTCGTCGAGTTCCTCGAACCCGGCCGCCTGCCACACTTCCTCGCGCATCTCGATGATCACGGTGGAGGAGTCGGCGGCGTAGGGGTAGCCGTGCAGCTGCATCGCCCCGTGCTCGGTCTCGGCGATCTCGAAGCGGAACGCGTCGAAGGCGAAGTCGGCGGCGAGCCAGATGTACCGGCACCGGTGCGTGACCACATGGGGTCGGAACACATGGGCGTCCGCCCCACGGGTGAGGCTGTTGACCCCGTCGGCGGCCACCACGAGGTCGTACGACGACATCAGCTCGGAGGCCGCCGGCGCCTCCGCGCGGAAGCGCAGCTCCACTCCCAGGGCGCGGCAGCGGTCGTGCAGGATCTCCAGGAGCCTGCGCCGTCCGAGTGCCGCGAACCCGTGGCCGCCGGAGCTGTGGCGCACCCCGCGGTGCACGATGTCGATGTCGTCCCAGCGTACGAACTCCTCCTGCAGTGCCGCGTACACGACCGGGTCGGCGTGCTCGATCCCGCCGAGCGTCTCGTCGGACAGGACGACGCCGAAGCCGAACGTGTCGTCGGGCGCGTTGCGCTCCCAGACGGTGATCTCGCGGGCCGGGTCGAGCCGCTTGAGCAGGGCGGCGGCGTAGAGCCCGCCCGGCCCGCCGCCGATCACCGCGACCCGCAGCGCCTCCGGGGCGCCCCACCCGCCCGGCACGGTCACCGCCCCCGCCACTTCGGCGGCCGCTTCTCCGTGAAGGCGGCATGGAACTCCGCGTAGTCCTCGCCGTTCATGAGGAGGGCCTGCGTCGCGGCGTCGAGTTCCACCGAGGCGGCGAGCGGCATGTCCAGTTCGGCCGTGAGCAGGGCCTTCGTCTGGGCGTACGCGAGAGCCGGGCCCTCGGCGAGGCGGCGGGCGAGGGCGAGAGCGGCCTCGTCGGCGCGTCCTTCGTCCGTCAGCTCGCTGATCAGCCCGATCCGCTCGGCCTCGGGCGCCCGCACCGGCTCGCCCAGCATCAGCAGTCGGGTGGCGTGCCCCAGCCCGACCACCCGGGGCAGCAGATAGGCGGCACCCATGTCGCCGCCGGACAGCCCGACGCGGGTGAAGAGGAAGGAGAAGCGCGCGGAGGGGTCGGCCACCCGGAAGTCGGCCGCCAGCGCCAGCACCGCTCCCGCGCCGGCCGCCACCCCGTGCACCGCCGCGACCACCGGGAACGGGCACTCCCGTACGGCCCGCACGACCTGTCCGGTCATCCGGTTGAAGTCGAGGAGCTGGGCGGTGTCCATGGAGAGGGTCGCGCCGATGATCTCGTCGACGTCGCCGCCGGAGCAGAAGCCGCGCCCCTCGCCGGCCAGGACGAGGGCGCGCACGGCCCTCTCCCGGGACAGCTCGGCGAGCAGGTCGCGCAGATCGGCGTAGGCGCCGAAGGTGAGCGCGTTGAGTTTCTCGGGCCGGGCCAGCGTGACCGTGGCGATGCCGTCCTCGATCACGCACCTCAGGTGCTGCCAGTCGGGGGTGCGGGCGGCGGAGCCGGTGAAGGGACTCATGACGTGCGGCCTCCTCGGGCGGGGGCGGCGGTCCGGGGCTGCGGTGCGGCGGTTTCGGGCCGCCGATGCGGCCCCTCTCCTCCTACTCAACGAAGCTATCACTCATCTGTGACTGTCGTCAGGAGTGCGCGATAAGCCGTCGCGAAATGGCCGTTTCCCGTCACCGAGTCACGGCTCTTCGATAGCCCCGTAACGGCGGGCACACACCGCGGGAGTCGGCACGTTGCGGTGGGTACGGAGCCCGATGCGGGGGCTTTGCGGGCCGAAGGTCCCGGAAAACACCCGCCGAGCGCCTCTGCCCGGTTGCGCCGTACCATTCGTAATGTTGAAAGCAGGACAGCCTGCTCCATGAACGGACCCGCCTTGCACGAACCCCCCGCCCCCGCCTCCTGGCGCATCGCGCTGCCGCACTCCGCCGCGGCCGTGCCCGTGGCCCGCGCACTGGTCCGTACGGCGCTGGCCGAGCTGGAGCACAAGGCCGACAGCGACACCGCGGAGCTGCTAACCGCCGAGCTGGTCGCCAACGCCGTGGAACACACCGCGGGCGACGCCCCCATAGAGCTGGTCGTGGAGCTGATGGCGACCGGCTGCCAGGTCGAGGTGCACGATCCCGACCCGGCGCCGCCCGGCGATCTCACGGTCCCCGGCCCGCCCGGCGAGCCCGACCCCTGGCAGGAGCACGGCCGCGGCCTGCTCCTGATCCGCGCACTCAGCTCGGCCTGCGGCCACCGCCCCACCGAGTCCGGCAAGGCGGTCTGGTTCAGGCTGCCCGTGGTGCCGCACCAGTGGCGTCCGGCGTGAGGGCGACGCCCGCCTCCGCTTCCGCTCCGGGCACCGGGCGCGAGTCGCGCCACCCGTAGAGCACGTGCACGACGAGCCCGGCGACCAGGAAGGCCTGGGCCCGTCCGGCTCAGGCGAGCGTGGCGACCATGATCGCCTTGATGGTGTGCAGCCGGTTCTCGGCCTCGTCGAAGACGACCGAGTACGCCGACTCGAAGACCTCGTCCGTGACTTCCAGGGAGTCGAGGCCGTGGGTCTCGTGGATCTCACGGCCGACCTTCGTGCCCAGGTCGTGGAAGGCCGGAAGGCAGTGCAGGAACTTGACGTCCGGATTGCCCGTGGCACGCAGGACGTCCATGGTCACGGCGTACGGGGCCAGGGCGGCGATCCGCTCGTCCCACACCTCCTTGGGCTCGCCCATGGAGACCCAGATGTCGGTGGCGACGAAGTCGGCGTCCCGGACGCCCTCGGCGACGTCCTCGGTGAGGGTGACGACGGCGCCGCTGCCCTCGGCGAGCTTCCGCGCCCGGGCGACGACGTCGTCACTGGGCCAGTAGGCCCTGGGCGCGACGATCCGTACGTCCATGCCGAGCAGCGCGCCGGTGATCAGGTACGAGTTGCCCATGTTGAAGCGGGCGTCGCCGAGATAGGCGAAGACGAACCCGTCGTTGTACAGGTCCTTCTTGCTGTGCTCGGTCATCGTCAGCACGTCGGCAAGCATCTGTGTGGGGTGCCAGTCGTCGGTCAGGCCGTTGTAGACGGGCACTCCGGCATAGGCGGCCAGCTCCTCGACGCCGGCCTGGCTGTCGCCCCGGTACTCGATCGCGTCGAACATCCGGCCGAGCACCCGCGCGGTGTCCTTGATGGATTCCTTGTGGCCTATCTGGGAGCCGGACGGATCGAGATACGTCGTCGAGGCACCCTGGTCCGCCGCGGCCACCTCGAACGCGCAGCGCGTGCGCGTCGAGGTCTTCTCGAAGATCAGTGCGATGTTCTTGCCCCGGAGGTACTGGGTCTCGGTCCCCGCCTTCTTCGCCGCCTTCAGCTCGGCGGCCAGCGCGACCAGGCCGCGGAACTCCTCCTCGGTGAAGTCCAACTCCTTGAGGAAGTGGCGTCCGGCGAGGGCGGTCGGGACAGTCGCCATGAGGGCGCTCCAGGGTTACGAGTACAGGGACCTTTGGAATTCTATACGATGCTCAACATTTCTATACGATCACCTCTTCGCCTGCGGATCCTTCGGCGCCTCACACGACTACGGCACTCCCAGCGCATCTCGCGCTGCATCCATACGGCATCTCATACGGCGTCCCGCTCGACCGGACAGCTCATGCAGCGCGGCCCGCCCCTTCCCCGGCCCAGCTCGCTGCCCGGGATCTCGATCACCTCGATGCCCTGCTTGCGCAGATGCGTGTTGGTGGTCGAGTTCCGCTCGTAGGCCACGACGACCCCCGGCTCGACGGCGAGGACGTTGCAGCCGTCGTCCCACTGCTCGCGTTCGGCCGCGTGCACGTCCTGGGTGGCGGTCAGGACGCGGACGGCGTCGAGGCCGAGCGCGGCGGCGATCGCGCGGTGCATGTGCTCCGGGGGATGGTCGGTGACCTTCAACTCCTTGTCGCCCGCGCCCGGTTCGATGGTGTACGAGCGGAGCATGCCGAGCCCCGCGTACTTCGTGAAGATGTCGCCGTCGACCATCGTCATCACCGTGTCGAGGTGCATGAAGGCCCGCCGCTTGGGCATGTCGAGCGCCACGATGGTGCGCGCGGAGCCGGCTGCGAAGAGCTTGTGGGCGAGCATCTCGACGGCCTGGGGCGTGGTCCGCTCGCTCATCCCGATGAGCACGGCGCCGTTGCCGATGACGAGGACGTCGCCGCCCTCGATGGTCGACGGATAGTCCGCCATCCCTTCCGACCACCGGCTGAAGGTCTCGTCACGGAAGAGCGGGTGGTGCCGGTAGATCGCCTCGAAGTGCACCGTCTCGCGCTGGCGGGCGGGCCACTTCATGGCGTTGATCGACACCCCGTCGTAGATCCAGGCGGAGGTGTCCCGGGTGAAGAGGTGGTTGGGCAGGGGGCCGAGCAGGAAGTCGTCGAGGTCCATGACGTGGAAGCGCACGGACGTCGGCTCGGGATGGGCGTCGAGGAACTCCCGCTTGGTCATCCCGCCGACCAGGGCCTCGGCCAGTTCGTGCGCCGGCAGCGTCTCGAAAGCGGCCCGGAGGTGGTCCGTGGCGAGCGGGCCGTACTCCTTCTCGTCGAAGACCCGGTCGAGGACGAGCGATCTGGCCGCCGGGACCTCCAGGGCCTCCGTGAGCAGGTCGCCGAAGAGGTGGACGGCGACTCCGCGGTCGCGCAGCACGTCCGCGAACCCGTCGTGCTCGGCGCGCGCCCGTCGCACCCACAGCACGTCATCGAAGAGCAGGGCGTCCTTGTTGCTGGGGGTGAGCCTTTTGAGCTCCAGATCAGGCCTGTGCAGGATGACGCGGCGCAGCCGCCCGGCCTCGGAGTCGACATGGAATCCCATGTCTCCATCCTGACCATCCGGACGCGCGTTCACCCGCCGATCGCCCGGAACCGGACCACTTGATTTCGTCCCCTTGACGATAATGGGTCGCGCGCCTTATCGTCGCAATGACGAAAACAAGGGAGGTGGGCAGCCGCGACGCGCCCACCGGCAAGGGGAGCTTCATGGCCGACATCACCCGTCGACTCGGCTGGCGCCATCTGCGCGGGGCGCCGACCGCCCACGTCCGGCACCATCGGTCGGGGCGGCTCGCGCACGACGGGCCCGGCCTGAGCTTCTGGTACCGGTCCCTCACCGCCGCGCTCTCCGAAGTGCCGGTCGACGACCGCGAGTTGGCGATGACCTTCCATGCCCGTACGTCCGACTTCCAGGACGTGACGGTGCAGGCGACGGTCACCTACCGCATCAGCGACCCGGCCGTCGCCGCCGCGCGCCTCGACTTCTCCATCGACCCCGACACCGGGATCTGGCGCGGCGCACCCCTCGAACAGCTCGGCACCCTGCTGACGGAGACCGCCCAGCAGCACGCACTGGACGTCCTCGCCCGTACGCCGCTGGCGGCCGCCCTGGCCGACGGCGTGGCATCGGTGCGCGAGCGCGTCGCAGGCGGCCTCGCGGCCGAACCACGGCTGCCCGCCACCGGCATCGACGTGGTGGCGGTACGGGTGGTGGCGCTGCGGCCGGAGCCCGAGGTGGAGCGGGCGCTGCGCACCCCCGCCCGCGAGCAGATCCAGCAGGAGGCGGACCGGGCGACGTACGAACGGCGTGCCGTCGCCGTCGAGCGGGAGCGGACGATCGCCGAGAACGAGCTGGCGAGTCAGATCGAACTGGCCCGGCGCGAGGAGCAGTTGGTCGACCAGCGCGGCACGAACACCCGGCGCGAGGCGGAGGAGCACGCCGCAGCCGACGCCGTCCGCGCGGGAGCGGAGGCGGCGCGCACGGTCCGTCTCGCGGAGGCGGAGGCCGCACGGTCACTGCATCTCGCGGAGGCGGAAGCGGGGCGCTCGCTCCGGCTCGCGGAGGCCGAGGCCGGGCGGTCGGCCCGGCTCACGGAGGCGGAGGCCGCGCGCACCGTGAAGCTCGCCGACGCCGAGGCCGTGCGTGCCGTGCGACTGGCGCGGGCGGAGGCGGAGGCCGCACGGGAGGTCGGCGAGGCACGGGCCCAGGCCCAGGCCGCCTGGCTGCGCGTGCACGCCGAGGTCGACGTCGCCACCCTCAACGCCCTGACGGGCACCCGGCTCGCGGAGAACCTGCCGCACATCGACAGCATCACGGTGTCGCCGGACGTCCTGACGGGGCTGCTCTCGCGGCTCGGCGGGGCGGCGGCGGCGGGGGCGGGGGCGGCTTCGAGCTCGGGCTCGGGCTCGGGCTCGGGTTCGGGTGAGTCGGCGTGAGTCTCGCGCCGCGGGTCGTGCTGGTCCATCGCACCACGGAGTACGAGGAGTTGGTGGCCCGGCACGGAACGCACGGCCAGGCGGCGTTCTTCCTCACGTCCCGCGGCCGGAGCATCGAGGAGGTCGCCGAACGGCACACGCGCGCGCGCCGGGCGCTGACCGACGTGGCGTCGGCCATCCCGCTGACCTGGCGTCAGGCTCGGGTGGAGCGCGGTGACTTGGACCGCTTCCTGTTCGCACCCGAGGACGTGGTGGTCGTCGTGGGACAGGACGGACTGGTCGCCAACGTCGCCAAGTACCTGACCGGGCAACCGGTGGTCGGCATCGACACGGACCCCGGGCGCAACCCCGGCGTGCTGGTGCGCCATCGCGCCGCGGACGCGGGCCCGTTGATCTCCTCGGCCACCGCCCCGGGCACGCAGGCCGACGAACTCACCATGGTCGAGGCCGTCGCCGACGACACCCAGCGCCTGGTCGCCCTCAACGAGGTCTACCTCGGGGCGGCCGGACACCAGACGGCCCGATACCGCCTGGGGTTCGACGACGACAGGGGTGTCGTCGAGTCCCAGGCCTCGTCCGGGGTGCTCGTGGGAACGGGGACGGGGGCGAGCGGATGGATCCGGTCGGTCCGGCAGGAGCGGGGCGGGGGCCCACCCCCGCCGGGGCCCACGGAGGAGCGGCTGCTGTGGTTCGTGCGCGAGGCGTGGCCGTCGCCGGCCACGGGAACCTCACTCGTCGCCGGAGAACTCCCGCGCGGGGCGGGACTCAGGCTCACGGTGGAGTCGGACCGCTTGATCGCCTTCGGGGACGGGGTGGAGAGCGACGCGTTGGAACTGACGTGGGGGCAGTCGGTGCGGGTGGGGGTGGCGGAGGTCCGCTTGCGACTGCTGGGCTAGAGCGACTCAGCCCGTCCGGCGTTTGAGGACGAGCGCGAAGCGCGACAGGGGGGCGAGGGGGCGAAGCCCCCAGGAGGACGGGACGGGAAGGGGCGGAGGGGGCGGAGGGGGCGAAGAACACCCCCGCCGCCACCCACCCGTCACAGCCGGGGATCGACCGGCTCGCTCTCCAACGCCAGCACCCCGAACACCGCTTCATGCACCCGCCACAACGGCTCCCCGTCCGCGAGCCGGTCCAACGCCTCCAGCCCCAGCGCGTACTCGCGAATCGCCAGCGACCGCTTGTGGTTCAGGAACCGCCCCCGCAGCCGGGCGAGGTTCTCGGGCCGCGTGTACTCCGGCCCGTAGATGATCCGCAGGTACTCCCGCCCCCGGCACTTGATGCCCGGCTGCACAAGCCGCCCGTTCGCACCGCGTACGACGGCCCCGACCGGCTTGACGACCATGCCCTCGCCACCGCGCCCGGTCATCTCCAGCCACCAGTCGACCCCGGCGCGTACGGACTCGGCGTCCCCCGTGTCGACGTACAGCCGTCGCGTGGTCCCCAGCAGCCCGCTCCCGTCGTGCTCGACGAGCCGGTCGATCAGCGCGAGCTGCTCGTCGTGCGGGAGCGCGGCGAGGCTGCGCCCCTGGACGGCGAGAATCTGGAAGGGCGCCAGACGCACCCCGTCCAGCCCGTCCGTCGTCCAGCAGTAGCGCCGGTAGGCGTCCGTGAACGCCCCTGCGTCGGCGGCCCGTTCACGCTGCCTGTCCAGCAGACCGCCCACGTCGACACCCCGCGCCGCGGCCCCTTCGAGCGCGGCGAGCGCCCCCGGGAACACGGCCCCGGACGCGGCGCCCACGGCGGCGTACTGGGACCGCAGCAGCCCGGACGCCTTCAGCGACCACGGCATCAACTCGGCGTCGAGCAGCACCCAGTCGGTCCCGAGCTCCGCCCACAGACCGGCCTGCGTCATCGCCGCCCGCAGCCGGCCGAGGATCTCCTCGGTGACCGCGGTGTCGTCGAAGAACGGGCGGCCGGTGCGCGTGTACAGCGCCCCGGTGGGCCCGTCCACGCCGAAACGCTCACGCGCCGCCTGCGCGTCGCGGCACACCAGCGCCACCGCCCGCGAGCCCATGTGCTTCTCCTCGCACACGACCCGCGCGACGCCGTCCTCCTTGTACTGGGCGAAGGCCTCCGCCGGGTGTTCCAGGAAGTGTCCATCAGCGGCTCCGCCGCGGGCCTCGATGTGCGAGGTCGCGGTCGGTGCCATGGTCGGGGGCAGGTACGGCAGCAGCCGCGGGTCCACCGCGAAACGGCTCATGACCTCCAGGGCCGCGGCCGCGTTCTCCTCGCGGACGGTCACCCGCCCGGCGTGCCGGGTCTCGACGGTGCGGCGCCCGTGCACGTCCGCCAGGTCGAGCGGCCGCCCCTCGTGCCCGCCGGGCGCCTCGGAGGCCAGTGGCCTCGTCGGCTCGTACCAGACCTGCTCGGCCGGTACGTCGACCAGCTCGCGCTCCGGCCAGCGCAGCGCGGTCAGCTTGCCGCCGAAGACGGCACCCGTGTCGAGGCAGATGGTGTTGTTCAGCCATGTGGCCGTGGGCACCGGAGTGTGGCCGTACACCACTGCCGCACGGCCGCGGTAGTCCTCCGCCCATGGGTAGCGCACCGGCAGCCCGAACTCGTCGGTCTCACCGGTCGTGTCGCCGTACAGCGCGTGCGAGCGCACCCGGCCCGACGTACGGCCGTGGTAGTGCTCGGGCAGACCGGCGTGGCAGACGACGAGCCGCCCGCCGTCGAGGACGTAGTGACTGACCAGCCCGTCGACGAACTCCCGTACCTGCTTCCTGAACTCCTCGCTCTCCCCCGCCATCTGCTCGATGGTCTCGGCGAGGCCGTGCGTGTGCTGGACCTGGCGGCCCTTGAGGTAACGCCCGAACTTGTTCTCGTGGTTGCCCGGGACGCACAGGGCGTTGCCCGTCGCGACCATCGACATCACCCGGCGCAGCACGCCGGGGGTGTCCGGGCCGCGGTCGACGAGGTCGCCGACGAAGACGGCCGTACGGCCCTGCGGATGCACCCCGTCGACGTAACCGAGCTTCCCGAGCAGCGACTCCAGCTCGGAGGCACAGCCGTGGATGTCGCCGATGATGTCGAACGGGCCGGTGAGGTGGGTCAGGTCGTTGAAGCGCTTCTCGGTGCGGACCTCGGCGCTCTCGATCTCCTCCGCACCCCGCAGGATGTGCACCTTCCTGAAGCCCTCACGTTCCAACTGCCGCAGGGAGCGCCTGAGTTCGCGAATGTGACGCTGGATGACGCGGCGCGGCATGTCGGCGCGGTCCGTGCGTGCCGCGTTGCGTTCGGCGCACACCTCCTCGGGCACGTCGAGCACGATGGCGATGGGCAGTACGTCGTACTTCCTGGCGAGGTCGACCAGCTGACGGCGGCTGTCCTGCTGCACGCTGGTCGCGTCGACGACCGTGCGCCGCCCCGCCGCGAGGCGCTTGCCCGCGATGTAGTGCAGCACGTCGAAGGCGTCGCCGCTGGCGCTCTGGTCGTTCTCGTCGTCGGCGACGAGACCGCGGCAGAAGTCGCTGGAGATGACCTCGGTCGGCTTGAAGTGCCGTCGCGCGAAGGTGGACTTGCCCGACCCGGACGCGCCGACGAGGACCACGAGGGAGAGGTCGGTGACGGGCAGGGTGCGCACCCGGGGTTCGCTGTGGTTCGTCATGCGGCCTTCTCCTCCTTCGCGTTCGGGTCGTTCAGTCGTTCGTTCATGGTGAAGACGGCCATCTGGGTCGGCGGACCCACCTCGGGGTCGTCGTCGCCGACGGGCACGAACTCCACGCCGTAGCCGTGCCGCTCGGCCACGGTGTGCGCCCAGCCGCGAAACTCCTCGCGCGTCCACTCGAAGCGGTGGTCGCCGTGCCGGGAGTGCCCGGCCGGAAGGCTCTCCCAGCGGACGTTGTACTCGACGTTCGGCGTCGTCACGAGGACGGTCCTCGGGCGCGCCGAGCCGAACACCGCGTACTCCAGGGCGGGCAGCCGCGCCAGGTCGAGGTGCTCGATGACCTCGCTGAGCACGGCGGCGTCGTACCCCTTGAGCCTCCTGTCGGTGTACGCGAGCGAGCCCTGAACCAGCTGCACGCGCGACGCCTGTCGCTCCCCCATGCGGTCGAGCTTGAGCCGCCGCGCGGCGACGGTGAGCGCGCGCATCGACACGTCCACGCCGACGATCTCGGTGAACCGCGGGTCCTTCAGCAGCGCCTGCACCAACTGGCCCTGCCCGCAGCCGAGATCGAGTACACGGCCCGCACCCGAGGCGTGCAGCGCGGCGAGGATCGCGTCACGCCGCAGGACGGCGAGCGATACGGCCTTGCCGTCCGCGCTCCCGTCCGGGCTCTCCTCCGTGCTCCGGTGCGCGTTCACGTCCCCGTCGTCGGCGCTTGCGTCCGGGCTCCCCTTCGCCACCTCGGCGCCGGTGTCCGTCTCGTCGTCCGGCCGGTCCTCGACCTCGTCGTCCGGCCGGTCCTCGACCGCGTTGTCGATGTCCTCGACCGCGCTGTCGTCGGTCTCGGCGAGCCGTACGAGTTCGAGCCGCTCCGTCGCCGCGCGCGTCAGCGACCAGCGCCGCGCGAGATAGCGGCTGGTGATCAGCCGCTGTTCCGGGTGGTCCGGCAGCCAGCCCTCGCCGGCCCGCAGCAGCTTGTCGACCTCGTCGGACGAGACCCAGTAGTGCTTGGCGTCGTCGAGCACCGGCAGAAGCACGTAGAGGTGCCGCAGCGCCTCGGCCAGGGTCAGCCGCTCCGATTCCAGCACGAGCCGTACGTACCGCGAGTCGCCCCACTCGGGGAACGCCGCGTCCAGCACCACGGCCTCGACCGTCACCGTCCAGCCCAGCGGTTCGAAGAGCGCCCGTACGAGATCCGCGCCACCGCGTGCGGGCAGCGCGGGCACCTCGATCCGGAGCGGGAGCGGGCGCGCGGGGAGCTCGGGCCGCGCCGTGCACTGCCCCTTCATCGCACTGGAGAACACAGCGCTCAGCGCCACGGCCAGCAGCGACGACGCCGCGTAGGGGCGGTCGTTCACGTACTGCGCGAGCGCGGCGTCCGGCGCCCCGCCACGCCCCTTGCCCTTGCCGCGCCGCACCAGCGCCACCGCGTCGACCTCCAGCAGCAACGCAGCAGTGCACCGCTCGGCGGACGCCTCCGGGTACAGGACGTGCGCCGTGCCGTAGGACGTCGAGAACCCTTGCGCCTTGTCGGGATGCTTGTGCAGCAGAAAGCCGAGATCGGTCGCGGGTCGCTCTGGGGTGCCGGTGGCACTGATCGTCAGGAACACGTGTCCGAGTATGGGTGTCGGCGCCCTCCCCGACCAGGGAATTTCACCCTGGCCCGGTGCGGCGGCCCCCTGCGTGCACTGCGGCCCCACGCCTGTGCAGCGGCGGGATCCTGGCAGGGAGGTCCTCAGGACAGCTGGGACATGACCTGGGAGGAGATCAGGTCCAGGTGGTCGAGATCGTCGAGGTCGAGGATCTGGAGGTAGAGCCGCTGGGAGCCGATCTCCGCGTACCGGCCGATCCTGTCGACGACCTCGGCCGGGGAGCCGGCCAGGCCGTTGGCCTTCAGCTCCTCGACGTCGCGGCCGATCGCGGCGGCCCGCCGGGACACCTCGTCGGCGTCCTTGCCGACGCAGGCCACCAATGCGTTCGAGTACGTCAGATCGCTGCCCCTGCGGCCCGCCTCCTCTGCCGCGGTGCGAACCCGGCCGAACTGGCGCTCACTGTCCTCGATCGAGGCGAAGGGCATGTTGAACTCGTCCGCGTACAGGGCGGCGAGCCGGGGAGTGCGGGTCGCGCCGTGACCGCCGATGAGGACCGGGACCTTCGCCTGGGCGGGCTTGGGCAGGGCGGGCGAGTCGGTCAGGTCGTAGTGGGTGCCGTGGTGGCTGAACGTCTGGCCCACCTCGGTCGCCCACAGTCCCGTCACGATCGCCAGCTGCTCCTCCAGACGGGCGAACTTCTCCTTCGGGAAGGGGATGCCGTACGCCTTGTGCTCCTCCTCGAACCAGCCCGCGCCCAGCCCCAGTTCGACGCGACCGCCGGACATCTGGTCCACCTGCGCGACCTGGATCGCGAGAACACCGGGCAGCCGGAAGGTGCCCGCGGTCATCAGCGTGCCGAGCCGGATGCGCTTGGTCTCCCGGGCGAGCCCGGCCAGCGTGATCCAAGCGTCGGTGGGACCCGGCAGGCCGTCGGCCGAGCCCATGCGGAGGTAGTGGTCAGAGCGGAAAAAGGCGTCGAACCCAAGGTCCTCGGTGGCCTTCGCCACGGTGAGCAGGGTGTCGTACGTGGCCCCTTGCTGGGGCTCGGTGAAAATTCGAAGGTCCATACATCCATCCTGCACGGTCGTCTGCCGGTCGACCCCATCGGTCCCGCCGAGCCCTCCCGACCCCGGTCGGGTGAAATCCGTCAACCGCGTGTGCGGAGCGGGTCCGTGCCAGTGACCGCGGTCGGCGATGATCGTTGGCTCGTGCGGAGCCGGACCGCCCGGCCATCCCGTCGCCGGCGGTTGCCGGGGCGTCACCCGCGCCGGCCCTCTCACGGGGCCACAGGCCGAGGAGGCCGTCATGTCCCAAGAAGCCGCGCCGCAGCAGACCGTGCCCGCACCGCCGAAGGGGCTGCTCCAGCAGATGGAGGAGCTGATGGCGGCACTGAACGCGGACCTGTCGCAGCTCGACGCGGATCTGCAGTCCTCTACGGGGCGACCGGGGACTGAGGGCTCGGGGGTGGACGCCCGGTCCGTCGGCCAGGTCTGAGAGGGCTTCCCCTCCCCCGTTACCGCACCCGCCACACCCGCCACACCCGCCGCAGGCAGAGGGAACGATCTTCACCGGACGGCCGTCGGCAGCGTTCCGGAGAAACACCGCGAGCTCCGCAGAGACACCCTCGCCAACCTGATCATCACCATGCACAGGCGCATCGTTCCAGACGCCCGAACCAGCACCCATCCACCTTGACCAAGGACATAGGGGCACCCCCAAGCCCCCACCCACCCCGAAGAACCCCGCCCTCAAACCCCGGACGCGCTGAAGCCCCTCCCCTGGTCTCTCGCTGCCAGGCGTCTGAGCATCTCCAGGACCCGGTCCCTCGACTCGTCCGCCGCGTCGATCGCCTCCATGCACTGCCAGTACGTCGCCTCGTCGTCCGCGGCGCAGGCGACGCCGACCAGGGCTATGCCGACCTCGCCGAGGAGGCCGCCGAGGCAGAGGAGGACCTCGCGGGCGTCGCCCAACTCGGTGAGCCGGGCGGCTCGTAAGGTGTTGATGTCGGCGGCGGAGGCTTCGAGGACGCCACAGCCTCTGCCTGCCAGTTCGGTCAGGCCCAGGGCCTCGCCGCGGAGTTCGGGCGGGCCGGAGACCGCGAAGCGGCTGCCTATCGCCTGGGCCAGGGCCTGTGCCTGCCAGACCTCCGCCATGACCTCCGGTGCGTCGCCGCTCCCCGCCAGGGCATCCCTGCTCACCATGATGAGCCGCATCGCGTCCACGCGTTGCCCCCGCTCTGTCCCGACGCGTTGTCGCGCGTCCGCCCGAACTCCGTTGTCCACTACCCAGAGTGAGCTTCCCGGCGACGAAAAGCCAGAGGTAGCCCGAATTCTGTGGACAAGAAGTCGGATGTGGACAACTTCGCAACTCCGGAGAGTGACCGAATCAGGCGCCAGGCCTTCACCGCGCCACTCGCCGCCCCGCTCCCCGCGCTACTCGACGCCGCGCTACCCGCATCCCTCACGACCCCTCGCGGCCTTTCACGGCCTTTCACGGCCCCTCCGGTGCCGGAAACCTCCGTTCGTTCCGGTCGATCTTCGCATCGAGGGCCGACAACGGGTCGATGCCGAGCACCTCGCACAGCTGCAGCAAGTACGCCAGGACGTCGGCCACCTCGTCCGTGACGCGGTGCGCGGTGTCCGCGTCGTCCATGACGCGCGCCGACTCCTCCGGGGTCAACCACTGGAAGATCTCGACGAGTTCGGACGCCTCCACGCTCAGCGCGGCGACCAGGTTCTTGGGGGTGTGGTAGGGCTGCCAGTTGCGTGCGGCGGCGAACTCGGCCAGCCTGCGCTGCAGCTTCGCTACGTCCAGTTCTGTCACGGCCTCAGGTGTACCACCGTCGCCCCGGCCGTCTCCGCCCCCGGGGCATCGCTCACCGTGCCCACGAGCCGGATGTGTCCGCGCTCGCACATCCGCACCGCCAGCCGGACCAGTTCCCCCGCCTGCCGGACGTCCAGGCCGCGGTCGAGGCCGTCGGCCAGGACCGTAAGTGTCTGCAGAGCCGCCGGGACCTCTCCGGCCTGGTCGACCTCCAGCACTCCGGGGCCGGTGAGCAGGACGAGGGCAAGCGCCAGGTATCGCAGCTCCCCGTCGCCGAGAAGTCCGAGGGGTGTCCGGATGCCGTCGCCCCGGTCGAGGAGGGCGCGGACCCTGCTGTCCCCCCACTGCTCGGCGAACACCTCCGTGACCGGCCCGGCGCATCCCGCCCGTACCGCCGCGACCAGTTGTCCGTGCCGTCGGCTGCACTCCGACCGCGTGCGCCACAGCACTTCGGCGAGGTTGTCGCAGCCGCGCAGCAGCCGTCCCGCACCGAGCGGAACGGCCGCGCGCATGCGGTCGGGGACCGGGTCGCAGGCGAAGACCGACCGCAGCGCGACCACCATCTGCTCGGCGGCTGCGAGGACTTGGCGCTCCCCGTCCGTGCGGCCCGCGACGCGCAGCGGCAGCAGCGCGGTGCCGAGGCGGTCGTCGGGAAGCGGTCCCCGGGTCACCGGGGGCAGGCCGGCGGTGTGCCAGGCCGCCTGGACGACGGGACGTTCCGGGTCCCGTAACGCGGTCTCCAGGAGGACCAGGCCGCCCGCCGTCAGCCGCTCGCCCACGATGCGCAGATCGGGCTCGGCCTGTACGGCGACGTCGAGCCGTACGGGTCCCTCGGGGCCGTCGGCCGTGCACCCGATGCGGAAGCCCCGGCGCCGCTGGGCGTCGGGGCGGGCCCGTTCGGGCACGTACGCGACCGGGTCGGGGAACACCTCGTGGAGTCCGGCGCCGCCGCCGAGTCGCGCCAGCGCCTCGTACGCCCGCAGGGCACCGGTCTTGCCGCTGCCGCTGGGCCCGGCGAAGAGGGTGAGTGGTCCGAGCGGGAACCTGGCGCGCCGGTGCCCGGCGAAGGCGGCGAGCCTCAGCTCGGTGATGCTCGGCCGGTCCGGACGCGCCCCGGGCCCGGCGGGGGCCTCCGGAGATGTCAGAGTCATATCCGGACGGTAGGCCGCCGCAGAAAGGCGAACCGTTCCGCCTTGGTGACCTTCCTACGATCGAGCGACCCGCACACCGGAGGCCGGGCCTCGGGGACCACCCCTGGGACCTCTGGGCTACCTCTCCGGGATCCCCGCGCCTTCCATCAGCCCCCGTACCTCCGTGCCGGGCGGTGTCAGCAGGAACACGTTCCGGTCGACGCGGTGCATGCCGCTCGCGAGACCGAAGACGACGCCCGTACTGAAGTCCAGGACCCGCTTGGCCACCTCGGTTTCCGCGCTGGTCAGGTCGAGCAGGACGGGAATGCCCGCCATCAGCGTCTCGGCGACCTCGCGGGCGTCCGCGAACACGTTGATCCGCAGGACGACGAAACGGCGCCGCGTCTCGGTCTCGGCTTCGGGGATCGACCGGTGACCGACCGCCGAGGGCCAGGCGTCCCGGCCGCGCAAAGGAACGACCTGGGCGAGCCCTTCCCACTGCTCATCGGTGACGTCGTGGCTGTTCACTGGCCCACCCCGTCCTGGCTCGCACTCAATATCTGCACGGTGCATTCTTACGCATGGTCACCCGTTCGGCCCAACAGCGACACGGTCCGCCACGCCTCGGCCTCACATCGGCCGCAGGGCGGCTGTGCAGACGGCGTAACCCCTCATGATCGAACGATGTGACATCCGCGTAACGGGCAATTCGTACGCTCGGCGACAACAGAGGACGTCGGACGACGTCCGGTGACGTCGGCCGGCACCGGCCGACGTCAGCGTTTCCGGTCGGAGAGGGGCTGCCCGTGGCCGCACAGGGCCCGCGGAGGGTCGGCGCCGATGCCGAGATACGCACGGTGCGGACGGTCTGCTCGTACTGCGGCGTGGGCTGCGGCATGCTCCTCGACATCGGCCTGGGCCCCGACGGGCGGCGTACGGTCCTGAAGGCGTCCGGCGACAAGGCCCACCCGGCGAACGCCGGCCGGCTGTGCACCAAGGGCGCGACCACCGCCGAGATGCTCGCCGCGCCCGGCCGGCTGACCAGCGCCCTCGTCCGGGACGACCGGGGCGAGGAGCCGGTACCCGCCCCGGTGGACGCGTCGATCCGGGAGACCGCGCGCCGGCTGCGCCGAATCATCGACGAGCACGGTCCGGACGCCGTCGCCTTCTATGTCTCCGGGCAGATGAGCCTGGAAGCACAGTATCTGGCGAACAAGCTGGCCAAGGGGTTCGTGCGGACCAACCAGATCGAGTCCAACTCCCGGCTGTGCATGGCGAGTGCGGGTGCGGGATACAAGCTGTCGCTGGGCGCCGACGGCCCGCCGGGATCGTACGACGACCTGGACCGGGCGGATCTCTTTCTCGTCATCGGCTCGAACATGGCCGACTGCCATCCCATCCTCTTCCTGCGGCTCATGGAGCGGGTCAAGGCGGGCGCCAAGCTGATCGTCGTCGATCCGCGGCGCACCGCGACCGCCGCCAAGGCCGATCTGTTCCTGCAGATCAGGCCGGGGACCGATCTGGCGCTGCTCAACGGGCTGTTGCACCTGCTGCACGAGAACGGCCACACCGATCCCGGCTTCATCGCCGAGCACACCGAGGGCTGGGAGGCGATGCCCGAGTTCCTCGCCGACTATCCGCCGGCCGTCGTCGCCGACCTCACCGGGATCGCGGAGGACGACATCCGGGAGGCGGCGCGCCTGATCGGGCAGGCCGCCGAGTCCGGTGAGTGGACGAGCTGTTGGACCATGGGCCTCAACCAGTCCACGCACGGCACCTGGAACACGAACGCGCTCGTCAACCTGCACCTCGCGACGGGGGCGATCTGCCGCCCGGGCAGCGGCCCGCTCTCGCTGACCGGGCAGCCGAACGCGATGGGCGGACGCGAAATGGGCTACATGGGCCCGGGGTTGCCCGGCCAGCGGTCCGTGCTCGTCGACGAGGAGCGGGCGTTCACCGAGGGGTTGTGGGGGCTGCCGCCGGACACGATCCGGGCCGACGGGGTCGGCAAGGGCACCGTCGAGATGTTCCGGAAGATGGCCGACGGCGAGATCAAGGCCTGCTGGATCATCTGCACCAACCCCGTTGCCTCGGTGGCGAATCGCAGGACGGTCATCGAGGGCCTCGAAGCCGCCGAGTTCGTCGTCACGCAGGACGTCTTCGCGGAGACCGAGACCAACGCGTACGCAGATGTCGTGCTCCCGGGCGCGCTGTGGACCGAGACCGAGGGCGTCCTCATCAACAGCGAGCGCACGCTCACCCTCGCGCGGCCGGCCGTCGAACCGCCCGGGGAGGCACGGGCGGACTGGCGGATCATCGCGGCCGTCGCCTGCGAGATGGGGTACGAGAAGGGGTTCTCCTACGACAGCGCCGAGCAGGTCTTCGAGGAGATCAAGCAGGCCTGGAACCCCAGGACCGGGTACGACCTGCGGGGTGTCACCTACGAGCGGCTGCGGGAGACGCCCGTGCAGTGGCCGTCGGCCGAGGAGGACGGTCCCGCGCGCAATCCGATCCGGTATGTGGGCGGCGGCGGGGGCGAGTTGGCGTTTCCCACGCCCAGCGGACGTGCCGTGTTCTTCGCGCGGCCGCACCTGCCCGAGGAGGAACTGCCGGACGACGACTTCCCGTTCGTGCTCAACACCGGGCGGGTGCAGCACCAGTGGCACACGCTGACGAAGACCGGCAGGGTCGCCAAGCTCAACAAGCTGAATCCCGGGCCGTTCGTGGAGGTGCATCCGCGGGACGCGGCCGCGCTGGGCGTCGCGGAGGGCGACTCGGTGGAGGTCGCCTCGCGGCGGGGGCGGGCCGTGCTGCCCGCGGTCGTCACCGACCGGGTGCGGCCCGGGTGCCTGTTCGCTCCCTTCCACTGGAACGACCTGTTCGGCGAGTACCTGAGCATCAACGCGGTGACCAGCGACGCGGTGGATCCGGTGTCGTTCCAGCCCGGGTTCAAGGTGTGTGCGGTGGCGGTGGCGCGGGTCTCCTCGCCTTCTCCGCCCGCGCCACCTGCGACTGCGCCCGCGTCGGTTGCGGCTCCGTTCGCGTCCGCCGCGGCTCCGGTCGGCGAGGTCGTCCTGGCGGGGGTCGCCAACGCCGGGACGGCTCAAGTGAGCCCGGGGGCCGCGGTGTTCGGCCTGGAGCCGGTCTCGCCGCCCGTCCTCTCCGCCCAGGAGCGCCAGTACCTCACCGGCTTCCTCGCGGGGCTCGGCTCCGGTGCCCCCGGCGTTCCCGTGCTCCCTGCGGACGCCCCCTTCAGCCCCGATCACGCCCTCTGGGTCAACGGTGTCCTCGCCGGCCTGTACTCCCGGTCGGCGGAGCCGGCCACTCGGCAGGACGTACGCGAGGTCGTCGTGCTGTGGGCCTCGCAGACCGGCAACGCCGAGGAGTTCGCGGTGGCCACCGCCGAGCGGCTCGCCGCGACCGGGCATCGCGCGAGCCTCGCCGGCATGGACGAGACGGATCCGGCCCGACTCCCGCGCGGCGCCGACCTGTTGCTGATCACCAGCACCTTCGGCGACGGCGACGCTCCCGACAACGGCTCCGGCTTCTGGGACAGCCTGTCCGGGCGGGAGGCCCCCCGCCTCGACGGGGTGCGCTACGCCGTGCTGGCCTTCGGGGACTCCTCCTACGCCGACTTCTGCGGCCACGGACGCCGACTGGACGCGCGCCTGGACGAGTTGGGCGCCGTACGCCTCGCGCCCCGTACGGACCTGGAGCCTGACTACGAGCCCTCCGCGGACGCGTGGCTCGACGAGGTGATCGGCGCGCTGGGCTCCGCCGGGACCGCGCCCCCGTCGACGCTCCCGGCCGAGGTGGCCGCGCCGGCCCCACCACCGGCGCCCCGGGCCCCGAAGCCCGCGCCCGCCACCGTCCGCCTCGCCGGGAACCGGCTGCTCAGTCGTCCCGGTGCGGGCAAGGAGGTCCGCCGGTTCACCTTCGACACCAGCGGAACATCACTGTCGTACGAGACGGGTGACGCGCTCGGTGTGCGGCCGGTCAACTCGTCGCGACTGGTGGAGGAATGGCTCGCGGTGACCGGGATCGACCGGTCGACTGCCGTGGATGTCGGTGGAGTTGGTGAAGTTCCCTTCACCGAGGCTCTGGAGCGGCACCTCGACATCACCAGGATCACTCCCGACCTGCTTCGCTTCCTCTCCGAACGCGTCCACGACAACCGGGAGTTGAAGAAGCTGCTGCGGCCCGACAACAAGGACGGGCTGGCGCAGTGGTCCTGGGGGCGGCAGGCCGTCGACGCGGTGGCCGAGCATCCCGTGCGCGCCTCGGCGCAGGAGTGGGCGGGAGTCTTCAAGCGGCTCCAACCGCGCCTGTACTCCATCTCGTCGAGCCCGCTCGTCGATCCGCACCGCGTATCACTGACCGTGTCCGTCGTGCGGTACGAGAACCTGCTCGGGCACCCTCGGGGCGGTGTCTGCTCACCGTTTCTCGCCGACGCCGAGGCGGACATCGCCGTGCCGGTCTTCGTTCAGCGGTCGCCGCACTTCAGGCCGCCGGCGGATCCGTCGACGCCGATGGTGATGGTCGGTCCCGGTACCGGAGTCGCGCCGTTCGTCGGGTTCCTCCAGGAGCGGCGGGCGCTCGGGCACCGGGCACCCAACTGGCTGTTCTTCGGCGAGCAGCACCGCGCCACCGACTTCTACTACGAGGACGAGCTGGCGGCCTTCCGGCAGGAAGGCACCCTCAGCCGGCTGGACACGGCGTTCTCCCGCGACCAGCGCGCCAAGGTCTACGTCCAGGACCGGATGCGTGAACACGGACCCGAGCTGTGGCACTGGCTCCAGGACGGCGCCCGCTTCTACGTGTGCGGGGACGCCTCCCGTATGGCCAAGGACGTCGACCGGGCGCTGCGGGACATCGCCGTCGCACACGGCGGGCTCGGTGAGGCGGAGGCCGCCGCGTACCTGAAGCAACTCGCGGCGGACAAGCGGTATGTGCGCGACGTGTACTGAGACGTGTACATAATTGAGCAAAACCGGCACCTTCCTCCGCAATCGAGGCGTCCCTCATGAGCCTGAGCATCCGCAACCAGCTCCCCGGCACCGTCACGACCGTCACCCCGGGCGAGGTGATGGCGACGGTCGGGGTCCGTCTCGACGGGGGCCAGGACGTGACCGCGGCCATCACCCTGGAGGCCGTCGAGGACCTGGGGCTCGCCCCGGGTTCCAAGGTCCGCGCCCTGGTCAAGTCGACGGAGGTGTCCCTGGCCGTCGGCCCGGTGGACGGGGTGAGCATCCGCAACCAGCTCCCTGGCACGGTCACCGACGTCGCCACCGGCGGCGCCATGGCCCGCGTCAAGGTGGACGTCACGGGCGGCGAGCTGACCTCCGCGATCACCAGGGACGCAGTCGCGGAGCTCGGTCTGACCGCCGGCACCCCGGTGGTGGCGCTCATCAAGTCGACCGAGGTGGCCCTCTCCAACGCCTGACACAAGGCCCGGCGGGACGACGGCTCCGCTGGGCCCGCGCTTCTTACCAGCCTCACACCGGACTTTTCACGTCCGGCCACACCCCGCTCACCTGCGGGAATTAGCGTCCCCTGCCGTGTACTTGGCAGAGACAAGGCCCTCGCCCACCGCTCGGTGGAACCCCGCGCGGAAGTGGACGCCGGACGATACCCCGGCGCAGTGGCACCGTGTCCTGACCCTGCTCGCCGACATCAGCCTGTTCATCGGCACGCGCGACATCTGGGTGCAGGCCGCGAGCCACCGTCCCGTCGTGGCCGCGGCCATCTCGCTCTGCTACGCCTCCATTCTCGTGACCGGCGTCCTGGCCCTGGTCGTGCGCGGCGGCCGTACGCTGGCCCGCCTCGACCTGGTCGTCCTGGTGACGGCCGTGACGCTGACGCTGTGCGCGTACGCCATGAGGCACGCCGGCAGCGACGAGGCGGTCCTCACCACGCAGGCCGCCCACCAGCTCCTTTCCGGTCACCCGGTGTACGGGCGGCCGTGGCCCTGGCTCTTCGGCCACGGAGTCGCGCTCACCCCGACGGTGACGGGCGGCTACGACTTCACGTACGGCTATCCGCCGCTGTCCGTGCTGCTGACCGCGCCCCTGCTGTGGCTGGGCCACGGGGCGGCCGCGGCGACGCTGGTCAGCACGGGCGCGCTGGTCGTGGGGACGATCGTGATGTGGCGGCTGCTGCCCACGCCGTGGCGCTCGGCGGCCACACTGGTCTGCCTCGGCTTCGGCCTGCTGCCGACTTACGCCCGGCTCGGCTATCCGGCGGTGGTCGCGCTCGCCCTGCTGATCCCGGTGGTGGCGGGCTGGCCACGGCTGGGCGGCGGCGGGCGCGGCGACTGGGTGCGGGCGGCCTGTCTGGGCGCGGCGTGTGCGGCGCAGCAACTCCCCTGGTTTCTCGCGCCGTTCCTGCTCGCCGGGGTCTACGCACTGCGCCGTGGTGAGCTGGGGCCGCGCGGGGCCGCGGCCGCCGTGGGGCGGATCGTCGGCGTCGCCGCGGCGACCTGGCTGCTGGTCAACGCCTACTTCCTGGTGAGCGAGCCGAGTGCCTGGTTCTCCGGCATCGCGCTCCCGCTCACCCAGGGCGCCGTCATCCACGGCCAGGGTCTGGTGGGCCTCTCGCTCTACTTCACCGACGGCAGCGACCGGCTCGTCTGGTACTCCCATGCGAGTCTGCTGCTGGCCGCCGCGCTGCTGGCGCTTTTCGTCCCTTTCGTACGGCGGCTGGGCCCTGCGGCGACGGTGCTGCCGTGGTGCGCGTTCTTCGCGGCGACGCGCTCCCAGGACGGTTACTACCTGCTGATGACCCCGCTGTGGCTGGCCGCGGCCGTCACCGCGCCGCCGACGTCGTTCACCACCGCGTGGCAGCCGCGGCCCGCCTTCCTGGACGGGCCGGGGCGCCGCCGGGCCCGGCTCGCGACGGTCGTGCTCCTGCTGTGTCCGTCGCTGGTGGCCGTGACGGTGGCGGCGACGGGGGCGCCACCGCTGCGCATGCACGTCCTCGGCACGCACCGCTCCCACGGCGCCCTGACCGAACTCACCCTGCGCATCACGAACGCCGACGACTCGGCCTTGCGCCCGCACTTCACGCTGACCACGGGGCAGGGCATGAACCGCTTCTGGACGCTGGTCACAGGTCCGGCCACGCTGGAGGGGCACGCCACGGCGCGGTACCGACTCCGGCCGCCCGACGGCCGGTTCCCGCTGCCGCGGCCCGGAGTGCGCATCCGGGTACGGGCTTTCACCGCGAGCCCGATGACGTTGTCGAGCGCGGACCTACGGACGGCCCGCAGCGACGCCGAGCCCTGAGCGATGCCGGCGGCGCCCGGTTCGACGTGGCTCAGTCCTCGAAGCCGTTGTCGGCCAGAAGCCTGTCGACGCGGGCCCGGTGTGCCGCCTCCCACGCGTCGAGGGTTTCGTCGGCCTCCTTCGCCAACGCGGCCCGGGCGGCACGCAGCACCTCCTCCTGGCGGGCGCCGGGAGTGACGGCGACGCCCTCCTCGTCGGCGACGACGATGTCGCCGGGGTGCACGGTCACACCGCCGCACCGCACCGGGGTGTTGAGCGGTTCGACGGCCTTCTTCACCCCCGGCACGGGGATGATTCCGCGGGCGAACACGGGAAAGCCCAGCTCGCGCACCTCGGCGAGGTCGCGGATCACGCCGTCGGCCACAAGGGCGACGATCCCCCGGCGCTGGGCGATCGCGCAGACGTTTCCGCCGGCGAGCGCGTAGTCCACGTCGCCGCCCGTCTCGACCACGAGGACCGAGCCGGGCGCCGCGCGGTAGATGGCCGCGTGCAGCATGAGGTTGTCACCGGGAGCGCACCGCACGGTGAACGCCGGGCCCGCCACGCGCGGCGGCGGGGACCACAGCGGTCGTAGGCCGATGTCCATGACCTGCGCGCGTCCCACGACATCGGCGAGGGTGGTGGTGGGAACGTGCTCGAATCCGGTGACGGCGTTCATGTTCCTCCTCGGGTCCTGCTGCGGACGGAGGAAATGCTATGCGAGTCAGGCCGTGCGGACGGCGGCCGCGCCCTCACCGGACGGGCCGCCGTGCTCCTCACTTCCTGTCGGGGAAGAGCCCCAGGGGTACGGCGGCGGCCAGCGCCCGGTAGCCGTCGGGGTTGAGGTGGAGCCAGTCGCCGACTTGGAGGGTCGGGAGCAGGCGCCGGGGGTTGTCCGGGTCGCGTACCGCGCGGTCGAAGTCGATGACGGCGTCGAAACGGCCGCTGGTGCGGATCCAGCTGTTGACCGTCTGCCGCGTCGACTCGCGCAGGCCGCCCGCGTCGTCGTACGGCGTGTTGCCGCCGAAGGGCAGCAGGGTCGCGCCGTAGACACGGATGCCCTGGGCGTGCGCCCGGACGACGATCTGGTCGTAGGCGGCGGTCAGTTCGGTGGCGACACGGCGCTGGGCGGCCTCGGTGGCGTCGGCGGTGCCGATGTCGTTGACGCCCTCGAAGACGATCAGCCATGCGACGCCGCTGCGGGCCAGGATGTCGCGGTCGAGGCGGGCGAGGACGTTGGGGCCGAGGCCGTCGTTGAGGACGCGGTTGCCGCCGGCCGCCTGGTTCAGGACCGCGACGTCGGTGGTGGCGGGGTGGGCCCGGAGCCGGTCCAGGAGCTGGTCGGGCCAACGGTTGTTGGCGTTGGTGGTGGAGCCGCGGCCGTCGGTGAGGGAGTCACCGAGGACCGCGGCGGCCGCGGTGCCGGGGCGGGAGAGGACCTCGACGTCGCTGAGCAGGTACCAGTGGTCGACCGGGGTCGCCTGCGGCAGGTCGGCGTCCTCGGTGTGGTCGCCGCCCTTGAGGAGGTACGAGGTGGTGCGGGAGCCCGGGTGGGAGGTGAGGGCCAGCGACGCCTGCCCCTCGGCCAGATAGGCCGTGACCGTCAGATTCGACCCCGGCCGCAGGTCGAAGTCCAGGGCGTCGGACACCAGTTGGGCCCCCGCCGGTACGGTCGCGGAGGCCCGCCCGGCGAACGTCACCCGTCGTACGGAACCGGCCTCGACGGCGCTGACACCGGCCCGCCCCTGCGACGGCAGCGCCACCGTCACCGCGGTGAGGGGCAGCGGAGTCCCGCCGAAGGTGTTGGAGAAGCGGAGCCGGACCCGGGTGCCGCCGGTGGAGACATGAACGGTCTGGCGCAGCGTGGTGTCGACGAGCGTGGCGTCGCTCCCGGTGAACGGCGCGGGCGGCAGGTTGGCGGGCTCGGTGAGCTGCGGCATCGCCGTCCAGGTGTTCACCCAGCTCCGGCCCGGCGCCGGGCTCCCGCCCGTGGCCTGGACGGCGGAGGACGTCCAGACCAGGGCGAGGGCGAGGATGCAGACGGTGAGGAGGTGGACGAGCGGTACCTCGCGCGAGAAGCGCTTCGGCAGCGGTTTCGGCATCATGTGACCGTGCAGACCGTTCCGTTGAGGGTGAAGGCGGTGGGTGCGGCGCTGTTGCCCGTGTGTGTGGCCTGATAGCCGATGCCGACGCTCGCACCCGGTGCGATCGAGGCGTTGTAACCGGCGTCGGTGGCGGTCACGCCGCCGCTCGCGGGGGCGTAGGTCGCGCCCCAGCCGTTGGTGATGGTCTGGCCGGAGGGCAGGGTGAAGCCCAGCTTCCAGCCGTTGACGGCCGAGGTGCTGGTGTTGGACACGGTCACGGAGGCGGTCAGTCCGGTGTTCCAGGCGTTGGTGGTGACCGTCACCTTGCAGGCGCCGGCCGGGGGTTGGGGCACGGTGCCGCCGCCGTCGAGGCCGAAGAACGTGAGGACGCGGGCCCCCATCCCCCACGTGTACAGGTTGTGTCCGACGCCCTGCAGGCTGATCGCCTCCACGGGGGCGCGGTCACCTGTGGAGCCGTAGCGGGTGCGGGTCCAGCCGGACTGGGGCGTGTCGGTGGCCGACGGCGTCTGGCTGACGCCGAGGACGTTGGTCCACTGTTTGATCTCTTCCCCGAAGTTCGGGTACGTCAGGGTCGCGTCCTCGGTGCCGTGCCAGACCTGCATGCGCGGCCGGGGCCCGGTGTAGCCGGGGTAGGCGCCGCGTACCAGGTTGCCCCACTCCTGCGGGGTGTGGATCACCGTGCCTCCGGAGCACGCGCTGTTCCACTCGGAGCCGTCGGTGGTGGCGAAGCAGCCGAACGGCACACCCGAGAACGCGGCGCCCGCCGCGAACACGTCGGGATAGTCGCCGAGCAGAACGTTGGTCATCATCGCGCCGGAGGAGATCCCGGTGGCGAAGATCCGGCTGGTGTCCGCGTTGTACGTACGGGTGACCCAGTCGACCATCGACTTGATGCCCACCGGGTCGCTGCCGCCGTCGCGGTGCAGGGCCTGCGGGGAGGAGACGTCGAAGCACTTGCTGGCGCGGGTGACGGACGGGTAGACGACGATGAAGCCGTACTGGTCGGCCAGCGAGGCGTACTCGGTGCCGGAGTACATCGCCGGGCCGGAGCCGGTGCAGTAGTGCACGGCCACCACGACCGCCGGGTGCGCGGTGACGCTGTTGGGCACGTACAGGTACATCTGCAGATTGCTCGGGTTGGTGCCGAAGTTCGTCACTTCGGTGAGGGCCGCGGCGGCGGCTTCGGTGCGGGCCGGGGCCGCGGGTGCGGCCGAAGCGGCGGGCGCGGCGAAGAGTGCGGCGGCGAGTAACGGCAGTGCTCCGAGGAGCGCCACCAGCAGCCTGCGCAGCGGTCTCCTCGGGCGGTGTGCGGTGTTGCCGGCAGTCGTGGACACGTCCTTGCCCCATCCGTCAGCAGGAGGAATTGCTCGGGGGAACAGGCTTGGGCGCCAAGGGAGTTGGGAGGAGCGACCATGGCGCGCGCACGCGGAATCCACACGCCTCACCCCTCGGAACGGGTAGCGCCCGAAGCATCGTGGCATGGACACGACGGCCATGGAAGCGCTCCCACGCAATGGCTCGAAAGCGCTTCCCGTTCGCTGCGCCGAGCGCGCGCCGCGAACACCGCGACCCGTGGCGTGTGATCCGGAACACGGCACACGCTTGCCTGCACAGGGATGTGCAACCATCCCGGGACGGACCCTGGCCGCCGCCCCATCGAGGAGCTGTAGATCATGGCAAACCTGGCGCACAACGTCGTGCTCGCCGCCGCACGTCATCCTCACCGGCCCGCCCTGCGGCTGGGCGAGCGGACCTGGACGTACGCCGAGGTGGACGTCATGTCCGCCCGGGTCGCGGCGTCCCTGGCCGCCGACGGACTGCGCCCCGGCGACCGGGTCGGACTGATGCTGCCGAACGTGCCTGCCTTCGTCATCCTCTACTACGGCATCCTGCGGGCCGGCGGCATCGTCGTCCCCGTCAACCCGCTGTTCAAGGCGCGGGAGATCGAGTACTACCTGACCGACTCCGGCGCGGTCCGCCTCTTCACGACGGACCTCTCCCTGGCCGAGGCGGAACCGGCCGCACAGGCCACCGGCACCCGTCTGGTCCGCGTCGACGTGGCCGACGCGACAGCCGGTGCGGGGTCCTACGAGCCGCTGACCGCGGTCGCCGAGCGGAGCGATGACGCGACGGCCGCCATCTTCTACACCTCGGGTACCACCGGCCGCCCCAAGGGCGCGGAACTGTCGCACGACAACCTCGCGCGCAACGTCGAGGTGGTCACCCGACTCTTCCACCTCACCGAGCAGGACGTGGTGTTGGGCTGTCTGCCGCTGTTCCACATCTTCGGGCAGGGCTGCGCGATGAACGCGGCCGTCAGACAGGGCGCGTGTCTGGTGCTCGTCCCGAGGTTCGACCCGGCGGAGGTGTTGCGCGCGATCGAGCGGGACCAGGTGACCGTCTTCGAGGGCGTTCCCACGATGTACGCCGCCCTGCTGCAGCAGCCCGACGGGACGGACACCTCGTCGGTGCGGCTGTGCGTGTCCGGCGGTGCGTCCCTGCCCGTTCCCGTTCTGCACGCCTTCGAGAAACGGTTCGACTGCGCGATCCTGGAGGGCTTCGGCATGTCCGAGTGCTCACCGGTGGTCTCCTTCAACCACCCGGACCGGCCGCGCAAGCCCGGTTCGGTGGGCACCCCCATCGAAGGGGTCGAGGTCCAGGTCATAGGCCCCGACGGCACACCGGTGGCGCGCGGCGAGACGGGCGAACTGGCCGTCCGGGGCCACAACGTGATGAAGGGCTACTGGAACCTTCCGGAGGCGACGGCGGAGACCATCGTGGACGGCTGGCTGCGCACCGGCGATCTCGTGCGCGAGGACGAGGACGGCTACCTCTTCGTCGTCGACCGCAAGAAGGACATGATCATCCGCGGCGGCTACAACGTGTATCCGCGCGAGATCGAGGAAGTCCTCTACGAACACCCCGACATCCTGGAAGCCGCCGTCCTCGGCATCCCCCACGACACCCTCGGCGAGGACATCGCCGCCGCGGTGGTCCTGCGCCCCGGCGCCGGGCAACACCCCACCGAACTCCAGCAGTTCGTCAAGGACCGCGTGGCCCCGTACAAGTATCCGCGCGAGATCCTCTTCCTCGACGCCCTGCCGAAGGGCGCCAGCGGCAAGATCCTCAAACGGGAGATCGCCTTCCCGCGCTGACCCACCGCGTGGCGCCGGCTCGGTCAGTCACTCCGCTTCCGCTGCCGTTCCTGCCCACGCGCATCACCTTCCGGTGCGCCGAACAGCACCTCGGCGGCGGCCTCCCACTCCCGGACCAGGCCGAACGTCTCCGGCGCGCGCAGCCATTGGATCTGCAGGCCGTCCATCATCGCCATGATGTGCCGGGCGAGGGATTCAGGACGGTCGCTGAGGCCCTTGGCCAGGGACGCGAAGGCCGCTGTCGCCTGCTTCTGCCGCTTGGCGAAGTAGGCGTGCGCGGGATGGCTCGGCGTCAGCGACTCCGCCTCGAGCACGGTGAAGAGCCGTACGATCTCCGGCTGCTCCGCATTGCGCCGCATGGTCGCCGAGCACAACTGCCGCAGACCGACCCCCTCGGGGCCGTCGACGGACCACTCGTCCGGTATCTCGTCCTCACCGACGCCGAGTTGAGCCCGAAGCGATCGGGCGTCCTCGGCGTCCCGGTGTTCCAGCACCGCGATGAGCAGGCCGGCCTTGGAGCTGACATGGCGCAGCACACCGGGCACGGTGAGCCCGCACCGGTCGGCCACATCCTGCATCGACAGGCCCCAGAAACCACGCTCGGCAATGAGTGCGGAAGTGATGTCGATGATCTGGCGCCGTCGCTCGGGGCCCGGCAGCCGGGGCCGGTCACGCCGGTAGCCGGACGCACCGTCAGCCATCTTCGCCAAGACCTTTCCGTCGGGCGCCGCCATCACTCCGTGACAACACTGCGGGGACTGTACGGCACACGAGTGGCCGCCTCCAACAGCAGCCGTGCGAGGCCGACTTCATCCTGCGCGACGCTGCGACAACCTGCGCGGCGCCGCGGTCAGGCACCAGCCCAAAGCGTCCCCACCCCTTCCCGAAGTCCGGCCGCGAGCTGCCTCTTCGTCGCTCGCCAGTTGGCCACCAGGGCGAATTAGTTAGTAGCTACTAGCTAGTGACTTATCCGAGCGGCACCCTAGCCCCGCCCGGATCCATCGGCAAGAGACACGCCCGTCTCGCCGGAAAAGCGGTGCACGATCGGCCCGTTCGCGCTCGTCGGAAGCATCCCGCGTCGCCTTCACAAAGTGAACGCACGCACACCGCTTGACACTCCATCAACCTCGCTGGCTTCATTTGTCGCGGCGTGAGTGAGCTGGGCGAGCTCGCATGCCGTGTACAGGTTCCCCCTCGGGGACGGCTCTGCTGGGCCGTCCTGCCCCGAGGCCCCTCATTTCATTTCCGGAAGATTCCGGCGTCGGCGTTGCCGCACATGGGAGCGCTCCCACATCTTCGGATCCATCCCCCCACCGCCCGGGTGCCGCAGAAGCCACCCGGCGATCGAAAGGACTCCCATGAACGGATCGCGCCTCAAGCCATGCCTCGAACCACACCTCGAACCGCGCGGGAAGCAGCGCCGAAGCCCGCATCTCCGTCCGCGCCGCGGTTCCGCGGCAGTCGCGGCATTCGTGGCTGCCCTGTTCCTGGTCGCCCTCTCACTGACCGGCGCTTCACCGGCGTCCGCGAACACCACCCTCTGCGGCAAGACGGACAGCATGAAGGTCTCGGGCGGCAAGTACGTCGTCCAGAACAACGAGTGGGGTGACTCGATCCCCCAGTGCATCGACGTGTGGGACAACGGCTTCAAGGTCACCACCGGCTGGCACGACGTGGGCACCAGCGGCGCTCCGGCGGCCTATCCGTCGATCTACGCCGGCTGCCACTACGGCAACTGCTCCAGCGGCAACGGGCTGCCGCTGCAGGTGTCGGCCTTCGGCAACCCGCAGTCGAGCGTCGACTTCTCCACCGCCGACGGGCAGTGGGACGCCGCCTACGACATCTGGTTCGACACCGGCGCCGACCCGTCGGGCCAGAACAACGGCGAGGAGATGATGATCTGGGCCAACCACTCCGGGTCGCCCACGCCGTTCGGCTCGAAGGTCGGGACGGTCTGGATCGAGAACGCCAACTGGGACGTCTGGTACGGCCGCCAGAACAACGGCGTCGGCTGGAACACCGTCTCCTACGTCCGACAGCAGCCCACCCACGCGATCACGGTGAACATCAAGGACTTCACCAACGACTCGATCAGCCGCAACTACCTTTCGTCGGCGTGGTACATGACCAGCGTGCAGTTCGGCTTCGAGCCCTGGGTCGGCGGCCCCGGCCTGGCCGTGAACTCCTTCTCCTACGACTCCAACGGCAGTGGCGGAGGCGGTGGCGGTGGCGGTGAGTCCGGCACCATGACCGGGCAGCAGAGCGGCCGCTGCCTTGACCTGAAGGACTGGGGCACCGCCGACGGCACCCCCGTTCAGTTGTGGGACTGCGGAACCGGCTCGAACCAGAAGTGGAAGCGGACCGGCAGCACCCTCGTCAACCCGCAGTCCGGCAAGTGCCTCGACGTGGCCTCCGGTTCCACGGCCAACGGCGCCAAGGTGCAGCTGTGGTCGTGCAACGGCACCAGCGCCCAGCAGTGGCAGTTCAACGCCAACGGCACCGTCACCAACCCCCGGTCCGGCAAATGCCTGGACGCCAGCGGCTCCGCCAACGGCGCGCTCCTGCAGACATGGGACTGCTACGGCGGCGGAACACAGCCCAACCAGGTCTGGACGCAGAACTAGCGCCGCCGCGTCGCGTCGCGCGTCAAGCCTCGGCGCGCCCGACCGCATGACCAGGCCGCCGCCTGCGCCGTACCACCTCGTGGTGCGCCGCAGGCGGCGACCGGCGCCTCATGACCACTGCGCACCTCGGCAAACGCCGCCTGCCTGCGCACGAAACCGCAGGTCAGGACCCCTTGGCCGCCGGCTCCAGAATCGCCACGCACTCCACGTGATGCGTCATCGGAAACAGATCGAACGCCCGCAGCGTCCGCACCTTGTACCCGCCGTCCCGGAAGTACCCGAGGTCCCTGGCCAGCGCGGCCGGGTCGCAGGCGACGTAGGCGATGCGGCGGGCGCCGAGGGCGGACAGGTGTTCCACGGTCTTCTTGCCGGCGCCGGCACGCGGCGGGTCCAGGACGACCAGGTCGACCTCGGTGATGCCGGTGCGCGGGAGGACCGCCTCGACCTTGCCCTGCTCGATGCGGACGCGGTCGAAGGCGGCGAGGTTGTGGCGGGCGTCCTCGACGGCGCGCTTGCCGGACTCGATGCCGAGGACCGCGCCCTTGTCACCGAGGCGGTCGGCGAGGGCGCCGGCGAAGAGGCCGACGCCGCAGTACAGGTCGAGCGCCATCTCGCCCTTGCGCGGCAGCAGGCCCTGCATGACGGCCTTGACGAGGGTGTCGGCGGCCATCGGGTGGACCTGCCAGAAGCCGCCGCTGCCGACCCGGTGCGTACGGCCGTCGGCGCGCTCGCGCACGAACCCGCGGCCGTGGACACGGTGGATGCCGCCGTCGTGCTCCTCGACGCGCATCACGGAGACGGGCTTGTCGAGCTCGACCAGGGGGAGGCGGGCGCCGGGCCGCGGTTCCAGGATCACCATGCGGTCCTGGGAGCCCGTCGCGGCGATCGCCTCGACGGACTGCATGCCGGACCAGTCGCGCTCCTCGATGCCCAGCTCGCTGACGCCCGGCGCGGCGATCATGCAGTGCTCGATCGGCTCGACCTCGTGCGAGCGGTGGCGGCGCAGTCCGGCGTTGCCGTCGGCGTCCACCGCGTACTGCATGCGTGTGCGCCACGCGGGCACCTCGCCGGCCGGGAGCTTGTCGCCCTCGGCGGGCATCACCGTGCCGTCCCAGCCCACCTCCTCAGGGGTGAGACCGGCGAGCCGCTGCAGCTGCTCGGCGATGACCTCGCCCTTGAGGCGGCGCTGCGCGCCCGGCTTCGCGTGCTGCCAGTCGCAGCCGCCGCAGCGGCCCGGACCGGCGTACGGACAGGGAGCCTCGACCCGGTCCTTGGACGGCGTCAGGATCGTCACGGCGTCGGCGCGCAGGAAGCGCGCGCCCTCCTCGCCGTCCGTGACGCGCGCCACGACCCGCTCGCCGGGCAGCGCGTGCCGGACGAAGAGGACCTGGCCCTCGTCGGTACGGGCGATGCAGTGCCCGCCATGGGCGACGGGGCCGATCTCGACCTCGTACTCCTCCCCCACCAGCGAATTCTTCGGTTCTGCCTGCATGGTGGGGTGACTCCAGGAAAGAGAAGGGGGAACGGCCGGACAACAGCCCACCAGTCTACGTGCTCACGGCACCCCTCAATGCTTCGCGCTGTGCTCCTTGGCCCGCTCCTCCGCGGGTCCCCGGCGCACCGCACCCGGCGCGTTCCACTCCTGGCGCCTGCGGGCCCGCAGCTTGGCGCGCTCGGAGGACTCCAGCTGGTAGGGCACGGAGGTCACCATGACGCCCGGGGTGAACAGCAGTCGACCCTTGAGCCGCAGCGCGCTCTGGTTGTGCAGCAGGTGCTCGTACCAGTGGCCGACCACGTACTCGGGAATGATCACGGACACCGCGTCGCGCGGGGACTCCTTGCGCAGCGATTTCACGTACTCGATGATCGGCCGCGTGATCTCGCGGTACGGCGAGTCGAGGACCTTCAGCGGTACGTCGATGCCGCGCCGCTCCCACTCCTCGCGCAGCGACTTGGTCTCCGCCGGGTCGACGTTGACGGTGAGCGCCTCCAGGGTGTTCGAGCGCATCAGCTTGGCGTAGGCCAGGGCCCGCAGGGTCGGCCGGTGGATCTTGGAGATCAGGACGACCGAATGGACGCGGGAGGGGCGGACGCTGTCGTCGCTCGGGCCCTCGGGGGCCGCGATCTCCTCGGCCACGCGGTCGTAGTGCTTACGGATCGCGGTCATCGTCGCGTAGAAGATGCACATGCCCAGCAGGGCGACCCAGGCGCCGTGCGTGAACTTGGTGACGAGGACGACGACCAGGACGAGGCCCGTGAAGAACGCGCCGAAGGCGTTGATGGCCCGGGAGCGGACCATGTGGCGGCGCTTGGCCTGGTCCTTCTCCGTCGCCAGGTGGCGGTTCCAGTGCCGGACCATGCCGGTCTGGCTGAGCGTGAAGGAGACGAACACGCCGACGATGTAGAGCTGGATCAGGCGTGTGGAGTCGGCGCCGTAGATGACGACGAGCATGGTCGCCGCGCCCGCGAGCAGCACGATGCCGTTGGAGAAGGCGAGGCGGTCGCCGCGGGTGTGCAGCTGGCGGGGCAGATAGCGGTCCTGGGCGAGGATCGAGCCGAGCAGCGGGAAGCCGTTGTACGCCGTGTTGGCCGCGAGGAAGAGGACCAGCGCGGTGGCGGCGGCGAGAACGATGAACAGGAAGCTGCCCTTGCCGAAGACCGCCTCGGCGACCTGTGAGATCACCGGGTTCTGTACGTAGTCGGAGCCGATCGCGACGCCGTTGTGGATCAGGTCGGTGGCCGGGTTCTCGGCCATCCGGACCTTGGTCGTCATGGCAAGGGCGATGATGCCGCAGAACATGGTGACGGCGAGCAGGCCCATCGCCGCCAGCGTGGAGGCGGCGTTCTTCGACTTGGGCTTGCGGAAGGCCGGCACGCCGTTGGAGATCGCCTCGACGCCGGTGAGCGCGGCACAGCCCGAGGAGAAGGCGCGAAGGAGCAGGAAGACGAGGGCGAAGCCCGCGAGCCCCTCGTGCTCGGCCTTGATGTGGTAGTCGGCGGTCGGCGCGCGCATGGTGTCGTCGAGGACGACCCCGCGGAACGCGCCCCAGGCGATCATGATGAAGACGCCCGCCACGAAGACGTACGTCGGGATCGCGAAGAGCTTTCCGGACTCCTTGACTCCGCGCAGGTTCATCAGCGTGAGCAGCACGATGACGATGACGGCGCACAGCACCTTGTGCTCGACCACGAAGGGGACCGCGGAGCCGAGGTTCTCGATGCCGGAGGCGATCGACACGGCGACCGTGAGGACGTAGTCGACGAGCAGGGCGCTGGCGACCGTGAGGCCCGCCTTCGGCCCGAGGTTGGTGTTGGCCACCTCGTAGTCGCCGCCGCCGCTCGGGTAGGCGTGCACGTTCTGCCGGTAGGAGGCGACGACCGTGAACATCAGCACCACGACCGCCACGGCGATCCAGGGGCTGAAGTGGTACGCCGAGACACCCGCGATGGACAGGACCAGCAGCACCTCGCCGGGCGCGTACGCCACGGAGGAGAGCGGGTCGGAGGCGAACACGGGTAGGGCGATGCGCTTCGGCAGGAGCGTTTCCCCGAGCCGGTCACTGCGCAGTGCGCGCCCGATGAGGATCCGTTTGGGCACGTCGGTCAGTTTGGACACGCAGAGGATCGTATGCGTTCGAACGACGGCCCGCCCACCCTCCCCGCTCGAGTGGCGCTGTGGCGGCCCGGAGTCTGCTCTCCGAGTGAATTCACGGAGGGGTCCCGCTGCGGATTGCGCGGGCGGCGGGATCCACGTGCCTATATGACAAAACCCCCCGCCTTTCCTCTTTTCTTGATGGAGGTCCCATGCACACGACCGCGGAGCTCATCGGCGCTGCTGCCGGACTCGTCGGCCTCGGATTCCTGACACTTGCCAGCGTCCGCAGCATCAGCCGCCGCTGATCATCGGGATCCGCGGCGGCTGATCATCGGGGTCGGCCGAGCACCGATCGTCGAAAAGCCGCAGGCGAGCGTGCACAGGGGTCCCCCCGCGGACCGTGCGTGTGTACCTTGGGCGGCGGTCTGAGACCCTGTTCGGACCAAGTCAACGACTATTGACATCGGAAGGACGGTCGTGCACATCGTCATCATGGGCTGCGGAAGAGTGGGTTCCGCTCTTGCCCAGACCTTGGAGCAACAGGGGCACACGGTCGCCGTGATCGACCAGGACCCCACCGCCTTCCGACGACTGGGCTCCGGGTTCGGCGGCCGTCGTGTCACTGGAGTGGGCTTCGACCAGGACACCCTGCGCGAAGCGGGCATCGAGGAGGCGGGCGCCTTCGCGGCCGTCTCCAGCGGTGACAACTCGAACATCATCGCCGCCCGGGTGGCCCGCGAGATGTTCGGCATCGAGAACGTGGCGGCGCGCATCTACGACCCGCGCCGCGCCGAGGTCTACCAGCGCCTGGGCATCCCCACCGTGGCCACCGTCCGCTGGACGGCCGACCAGATGCTGCGCCGTCTGCTGCCGTCGGGCGCCGAGCCGCTGTGGCGCGACCCCACGGGCGGCGTCCAGCTCGCCGAGGTGCACGCCTCCGCCGCGTGGGTGGGCCACAAGATCAGCCGGCTCCAGGACGAGACCGGTGTGCGTGTGGCGTTCCTCACCCGGTTGGGCGAGGCGATGCTGCCCTCGTCCCAGACGGTGCTGCAGGAGGGCGACCTGGTGCACGTGATGATGCGTACGGACGACGTGGACAAGGTCGAGGCGGCGTTCGCCAAGGGCCCTGAAGAGGAGGGCGGTCACTGATGAGGGTCGCCATTGCCGGTGCCGGCGCCGTGGGCCGCTCGATCGCGGGCGAGCTCCTGGAGAACGGGCACGAGGTCCTGCTGATCGACAAGGCGCCGACCGCCATCTCGGTCGAGCGCGTCCCGCAGGCGGAGTGGCTGCTCGCCGACGCCTGCGAGATCACCTCGCTCGACGAGGCGGCGCTCCAGCGCTGCAACGTGGTCATCGCGGCCACCGGCGACGACAAGGTCAACCTCGTCGTCTCGCTGCTCGCGAAGACCGAGTACGGGGTCCCGCGGGTCGTCGCCCGCGTCAACAACCCCAAGAACGAGTGGCTGTTCAACGAGTCCTGGGGCGTGGACGTCGCCGTCTCCACCCCGCGCCTGATGTCGGCCCTGGTCGAGGAGGCCGTCAGCGTCGGTGACCTCGTCCGGCTGCTCCGCTTCAGCCACGGCGACGCCAACCTGGTGGAGCTGACGCTGCCGGAGGAGTCGGCGCTGGCCGGCACGCAGGTCGGCGACGTGGAGTGGCCCGAGGACACCTCCCTGGTCACCATCATCCGCGGCACCCGTGTCCTGACGCCGTCCAAGGAGGACTCGCTGGAGGCCGGCGACGAACTCCTCTTCGTGGCCGCCCAGGCCCGCGAGGAACAGCTGGAGGACCTGCTGTCGGTGCGCCGCGAGGACGCCGGCAGCTAGGGGCGCTCGATACGCCGATACGAGGAGGGGGCGCCCGGAGATCTCCGGGCGCCCCCGCCGCGTATCGGGGGAAGTGGGCA
>NZ_JBEXDZ010000060.1:0-50343 GCF_040606085.1 Streptomyces sp. NPDC005485
CAAACCTTTGAGGGCCTTGCGATCACCGTGGGGGCGCTTTGGTGCGTCCGCCCTGCGGGGTCAACCCGCGGACGGAGACGTCCAGTTCGCCGCCACATGGGCCAGCCGTACGCGCTGCGGGTGGTCGCCGACCGCCACGGAGACCGTCTTGGTCCCGGTGGCGAAGTCGATGGCGGTGACCTGGTCGGCGCCGCTCTCGGAGATGACGCAGGACTTGCCGTCGCCGCTGACCGTGGCCCAGTAGGGCTTGGAGGCGGGTACCAGCGGGCCTTCCTGGAGGGTGGCGCGGTCGACGACGGTCGCGTAGTCGTCCATCGTGCCGGCGACGCACAGTTTGGTGCCGGAGGGGTTCATCGAAAGGCCGTGGTGGCGCGAGTCGTTGACCCAGGTGGTGCGGTCCTCGCTGGTGGCCGGGTTCTTCGGCAGCGTCTTGACCCGGGTGATCTTGTCGGAGGCGACGTCGTACTCCAGGAACCCGTTGAAGAACGACACCTGGAAGTACAACTTGGACTCGTCGGGGCTGAAGACGGCGGGGCGGACCGCGTCGGAGTAGTCCTTGAGACCGATCGCGTCGAGCCGCTGCCGCATGTCGATCACCTTGACCTGCTTGAAGGTGGTCGTGTCGACGACGGTGATTTTCCGGTCGCCCTTCGTGAAGTCCTGCCATGGTGCGTCGAGCGAGGTGTTGACGTCGCCGATCGCCATGTTCCAGATGTACTTGCCGTCGCGGCTGAAGATGTTCTCGTGCGGCTTGTCGCCGGTGCCGAACGAGCCGAGCTGCTTGCCGGTGTTGATGTCGAGGACGTGCACGGTGTTGGCGGTCGAGGCCGAGACGGCGACGCGGGTGCCGTCGGGGGACACGGCCATGTGGTCGGCGCGGTAACCCGACACGGGGAAGCGCCAGTTGATCTTCCCGGTGGCGAGGTCGATCGAGACGACGTCGGCGAAGCTCGGGCGGGAGACGACCATGGACTTGCCGTCGGGCGTGGAGTACATGTCGTCGACGAGCTGGTCGTGGCCCTCGCCGACACCGTTGCGAATGGCCATGAAGTAGATCCACTTGATCGGGTCGGCGTTGATCTCCGCCATCCGCGCGTCCTTGTCCGGCACGACGTTGACCCGGCCGACCTTGGCGAAGTCGCCGCTGGACTTGACGACATCGGCGGTGCCGTCCCAGTTGTTGCCCACGAACATCACCTCGCGCAGGTCGGCTGCGGAGACCTGCGCGGTGGCCGCCTGGGCGGCGGTCGCCGGGCCGGTGAACGTCAGGGCGACGGCGGCGGCGAGGATGCAGAGATGCCGGGGTCTGAGGACAGACATGGTGGGTCCTTGTCGTCTGCGGCGCGCCGGGGAAGGGGTGGTGGGGGCGCCGGTGGCGGGTGCATGACAGGAGGAAGATTCTGAACACGCCCACATTCAGAGTGGACTTACTGGAAAGTAAGGAAGAGGGGCCCCTCTCCACAAGACCCTGGACACGACAAAATTGGCCGACGGTCGAACGGGCCGTCGAACTCGGCGAGGGAGGCAGTGCGTGGCGGGCAGGCTCAGACAGCCGACCGGCCGGTACGGCGGCAGGACGGCAGCGGAGCGGCAGGCCGAGCGGCGGAGCCGCTTCCTGGACGCCGCGCTCCAACTCTTCGGCGACAGCCCCGGGTTCCGGTCCACGACCGTCGCGGCGCTCAGCGAGGCGGCCGGGCTGTCGACCCGTCAGTTCTACGAGGAGTTCCGCACCCTCGAAGACGTCCTCGCCGCCCTGCACCTCCAGGTCAACGCATGGGCCGAGGAGGCGGCCCTGACCGCCCTCGCCGAGGCTCAGGACCTGCCCCTCGCCGGGCGCGCCGCCGCGATCTTTCGCGCGTACGCCGCCAATGTGACGGGCGATCCGCGCCGGATCCGCATCACGTTCGTCGAAATCATCGGCGTGAGTCCGCGGCTGGAGGAGCAGCGGCTCGCCCGCCGGGCCCGCTGGGTGGACTTCATCTGTGCCGCGGCGGCCGATGCCGTCGAGCACGGCGAGGCCGCTCCGCGCGACTACCGGATCGCCGCGACCGCCTTCATCGGCAGCGTCAACGGCCTGCTGCACGACTGGAGCGCGGGCTGGGTGGACGCCACCCTCGACCATGTCGTCGAGGAACTCGTGCGCCAGCTCCTGGGCATCCTGCGTCCCGCGGACTGGCACCCGGACGACCTCTCCTGACGGTGCTCAGCGGGCGAGCCGGTTCACCGCGTCGAGGACCGGCCCCACGCCGTCCTCGGCGCGGATGCCGGCGGCCAGAGATCTGGCGCGCCGCTCGTACGACGGGTCCGTCGTGGCGCGCACCAGCGCCTCCGTGAGCGTGTCGGTGGTGAGCCTGCGCAGCGGAAGGGCCCGGGGTGCCACGCCGAGGCGGACGAGCCGCGCCGCCCAGAACCCCTCGTCGAACTGCACGGGTACCGGCACCGCGGGCACACCCGCGCGCAGCCCGGCGGCCGTCGTGCCCGCTCCCGCGTGGTGGACCACGGCGGCCATCCGCGGGAAGAGCAGCGCATGCGGGACCTCCTCCACGGTGCACATGTCCTCGCCGTACGCCCGCAGCCCGCCCCAGCCCCGCTGGACGACACCGCGCAACCCGGCCGCCCTCAGGGCGCGTACGACCTCGGCGCTGAGCCGCTCGGCATCGGGCACGGTGGCGCTGCCCAGGCCCACGAAGACCGGGGGAGGCCCGGCGTCCAGGAAGTCCCGCAGCGCGGGCGGGAGTTGGGGCTCCTGGCCGTCGTAGGGCCACCAGTACCCGGACACGTCAAGGCCGGGGCGCCAGTCAGCGGGCCGGGGCACCACCAGCGGGCTGAAACCGTGGAACACGGGCGCCCCTTGCCGCTCGCGCCGACGCTGCGCGGCGCCGGGACCGGTCCCCGACAGGCCCAGTCGGGTCCGCAGCGTGCGCACGGTCGCGGCGAAGACCTGATCCACGGCCAGGTTCACGCCGTACCCGGCGGCCCGGTTGACCGTCGGCCCCCAGGAGCGGACTGCGGTCAACGGCGGCGCGAACTCCCGTGTGGGAGCGAGGGGTTGGAGGTGAACACCCATGCTCGGCAGCGACAGTCCCTCGGCGACGGCATACCCGAGAGGTGCCACGGAGGCAGCCAGCAGGAGTACGTCGCTGACCCGCGCGGCCTCGATCAGGTCGTCGGCCAGCTGCCCGACCAGCGCCCTGGCCATCCCGACGACACGGATCAGCTTCCCGGCGCCGGTCGTGCTGCGATGCAGCCCCCGGCCCCGCCCGGACTCCAGCTCGGCCCGCGGATCCACGGGCAGTGCGTGAAACCGTACGCCGGAGCCGGCCACCAGCGGCTCGAAGCACCCGTGCGTCACCAGGGTGACCTCGTGCCCGGCACGCACCAGCCCGTGTCCCAGTCCCGTGTACGGCGCCACGTCGCCCCGCGACCCCGCCGTGATGATCGCTACTCGCACGAGGCCAGTATGGCGGCGGACACCGCTCGGGGACACGCAGCGGACCTGTGCGCGGCGACCGAAACGGACGCGGGAGCTCGTCTCCCCGCGTCCGTCGGGGACTCGGTCAGGCGCCCACGTAGGCCGCGAGATGCTCGCCGGTGAGGGTGGAGCGGGCGGCGACGAGGTCGGCAGGCGTGCCCTGGAAGACGATCGTGCCGCCGTCGTGGCCGGCGCCGGGACCGAGGTCGATGATCCAGTCGGCGTGCGCCATGACCGCCTGGTGGTGTTCGACGACGATGACCGACTTGCCGGAGTCGACGAGCCGGTCGAGCAGGCCCAGCAGCTGTTCGACATCCGCGAGGTGCAGGCCGGTGGTCGGCTCGTCGAGGACGTAGACCGACCGGTCGCCGCTCTTCTCGCCCAGGCGGGTGGCCAGCTTCAGACGCTGCCGTTCGCCGCCGGAGAGCGTGGTGAGCGGCTGGCCGAGGCTGAGGTAGCCGAGCCCGACGTCGGCGAGCCGTTCGAGGATCTTGTGCGCGGCCGGGATGCGGGCCTCTCCGGCGCCGAAGAACTCCTCGGCCTCCGTCACCGACATCGCGAGCACCTCGCTGATGTTGCGGCCGCCGAGGTGGTAGTCGAGCACCGAGGCCTCGAACCGCTTGCCCTCGCACTCCTCGCAGGTGGTGGCGACGCCCGCCATCATCCCCAGGTCGGTGTACACGACGCCGGCGCCGTTGCAGGTGGGACAGGCGCCCTCGGAGTTGGCGCTGAACAGTGCCGGCTTCACGCCGTTGGCCTTCGCGAACGCCTTGCGGATCGGCTCCAGCAGACCGGTGTACGTCGCCGGGTTGCTGCGTCGCGAGCCCTTGATCGCCGTCTGGTCGATCGACACCACACCCTCGCCCGCCGGGATCGACCCGTGCACGAGCGAGCTCTTGCCGGAACCGGCGACGCCGGTGACGACGGCGAGCACCCCGAGCGGGATGTCCACGTCGACGTCACGCAGGTTGTTCGCCGTCGCGCCGCGGATCTCCAGCGTGCCCGTGGGCTTGCGCACCGACTTCCTGAGGGAGGCCCGGTCGTCGAAATGGCGGCCCGTGACGGTGCCGCCGGTCCGCAGCCCCTCGACGGTGCCCTCGAAGCAGACGGCGCCGCCCGCCGTACCGGCACCTGGTCCGAGGTCGACGACGTGGTCGGCGATCGCGATCGTCTCCGGCTTGTGCTCCACGACCAGCACGGTGTTGCCCTTGTCGCGCAGCCGCAGGAGCAGGTCGTTCATGCGCTGGATGTCGTGCGGGTGCAGGCCGATCGTCGGCTCGTCGAAGACGTAGGTGACGTCGGTGAGCGAGGAACCGAGGTGGCGGATCATCTTGGTGCGCTGTGCCTCGCCGCCCGAGAGCGTGCCCGCCGGGCGGTCGAGGCTGAGGTAGCCGAGCCCGATGTCGACGAACGAGTCGAGAGTCTGCGTCAGCGACGCGAGCAGCGGCCCGACGGACGGGTCGTCCAGGGCCCGCACCCACACGGCGAGGTCGCTGATCTGCATCGCGCAGGCATCGGCGATGCTGATCTTCCCGATCTTCGACGCCCGGGCGGCCTCGCTGAGCCGGGTGCCCGCGCACTCGGGACAGACGGCGAACGTCACCGCCCGCTCCACGAAGGCCCGGACGTGCGGCTGCAGCGCGTCGACGTCCTTGGACAGCATCGACTTCTGGATCTTCGGGATCAGCCCTTCGTACGTCAGGTTGACGTTGTCGACCTTGATCTTGGTCGGCTCCTTGTGGAGCAGGTTCTGCAGCTCCCGCTTGGTGAACTTGCGGATCGGCTTGTCCGGGTCGAAGAAGCCGCAGCCGCGGAAGATACGGCCGTACCAGCCGTCGACGCTGTAGCCGGGGACGGTGAGCGCGCCCTCGTTGAGCGACTTGGTGTCGTCGTACAGCGCGGACAGGTCGAAGTCGGTGACCGAGCCCCGGCCCTCGCAGCGCGGGCACATGCCGCCGGTGCGGCTGTAGGTCCGCTTCTCGGCCATGGTCTTCCCGTCACCGCGTTCGACCGTGATCGCACCGCTGCCGCTGACCGAGGCGACGTTGAAGGCGTACGAGGAGGGCGGGCCGATGTGCGGCTTGCCGAGCCGGCTGAAGAGGATGCGCAGCATCGCGTTGGCGTCGGTGGCGGTGCCGACCGTGGAGCGGGGGTCGGCGCCCATCCGCTGCTGGTCGACGATGATCGCGGTCGTCAGCCCGTCGAGCACGTCGACCTCGGGCCGCGCCAGTGTGGGCATGAAGCCCTGGACGAACGCGCTGTACGTCTCGTTGATCATCCGCTGCGACTCGGCGGCGATCGTGCTGAACACCAGAGAGCTCTTGCCCGAGCCGGACACGCCCGTGAACACGGTGAGACGGCGCTTGGGGATCTCGACGCTGACGTCCTTGAGGTTGTTCTCGCGCGCACCGTGCACGCGGATCAGGTCATGGCTGTCGGCAACATGCGGCCCAGGCGACCGGGTGTCCGTCCTCGTGGCCCTGCTCATAGTGTCTCCCTCCGTCGGGCGGGACTGCCCTCGCGGCCCCCGCCGGCGTCGCCTGGCTCGATCCAACCGGCTTCGAGCGGTACGTCGGCCCGGAACGCCCGTGCCCACGACGGTCACGCTAGCCGCGGCCCGGGGTTGCGCGCTTCTCGAATCCTGATCGGTCCGTCACCTGTGCCCGCCGGCCACGACGGCCCCGGACGCGTCGATCACCCGCCGAGGTGCCGCTCGGCGCTCGTGACGGTCTGCTCCAGCAGGACCGCGATCGTCATCGGGCCGACGCCGCCCGGCACCGGAGTGATCAGCGCGGCTCGCGTGACGGCGGTCTCGAAGTCGACGTCGCCGACGTTCCCGGCGTTGTAGCCCGCGTCGATCACCACGGCGCCCGGCTTGATGTCCGCACCGCGGATCAGCCGGGGCCTGCCCACCGCGGCCACCACGATGTCCGCCTCCCGCACCGCCGCGGACAGGTCCGCCGTCCGCGAGTGGCAGTAGGTGACCGTCGCGTCGCGGCCGAGCAGCAGCATGCCGACCGGCTTGCCGAGGATCGCGCTGCGGCCCACCACCACGGCCCGCCGGCCCGCCGGGTCGACGTCGTACTCCTCCAGCAGCCGCATGATGCCGCCCGGCGTGCAGGACACGAAGCCCGGCAGCCCGAAGCTCATCGCCGCGTACGAGCTCAGCGTCACCCCGTCGACGTCCTTCTCCGGCGCGATGGCCTCGAACGCGGCCCGCTCGTCGACGTGCGGCCCGACGGGGTGCTGCAGCAGGATGCCGTGCACGGTGGGGTCCTCGGACAGCGCCCGGAGCGTGTCCACGAGTTCGGCGGTCGTCGTGGCGGCACGCAGGGCGACGTGCCGCGACTCGATGCCGGCCTTGCGGCACCGGTTCTGCTTCATACGGACGTACGTGACCGAGGCGGGGTCCTCGCCGACCAGCACCGTGGCCAGACAGGGCGCCGCCCCCGTGCGCTCCGTGAGAGCGGCCGCCCGCTCGGCGGTCTCCTTGACGATGCGGCGCGCGAGACCGGTGCCGTCCATGAGCCGGGCCTGTGACATGAGCTGCTCCTGAGCGTTGTCGACACAATCGCCCAGGCGCGCGGCAAGGACCCGTTGGTCGGGCCGCTCCCCGGTGGTCGTCCACCTCAGCGCCAGTCACGGCCTGCGCACCAGCCTAGCCGTCGCGGACGCGGGCTGTGTGAAGGGTGCGGGGGCTCCTCCGGCCCGTACGATGATCCGCCGGGGCGACAGGGGAGAGGGCCGTCAGTGACCGACGATCGCAACGACATACTCAAAGGGCTCGCATGGAACCGGGCCGCGCCCGACGACGTGCTGCTGCGCCTGCTGTCGCCGGACGCCCGGGCGGCCTGGAGCTGGATGTGCCTGCGTGAAGGGCTCTCGCAGGACCTGGTAGACGCCATCGTCGGGCACCCGGACCTGCGTGTGCGCGGCGCGTTCGCGGAGAGCTGGACCGCGGCCCCGGCCGACCGCGCCAGACTGGCCGACGACCCCGAGCCCAAGGTCCGCATCTGCGTGGGCTGCGGACCGGAACCCTTCCGGTTCGAGGTCGCTCCACTGCCCGACGCGACGTACGAGCGTCTGCTCGCGGACCCCGACGACGGCGTACGCGAATGGACGGCACAGTCGCACAGTCTCCCCCCGCGGCTGCTGGCCCGGTACGCCGGACACTCCGACCCCAAGGTCCGCGCCGCGGCCTGTCGCGCCTGGGACCAACTGGCCCCCGGCGCACGCGAAGTGCTCCTGGCGGACCCGGACGAAGCGGTACGCCGGGCCGCCGCGCGGAAGGCCTGCGCCGACGACGCGGCACGCACCGACCAACTGCTCGACACCCTGGGGTCCTGGGAGCGCGAGGACGTCCTGCGGCGGGGCCTGCTCACCCGCGCGACGGCCGAACGCCACGTGGCGAGCGAGGAGCCGAGGCAGCGGGCCGCGATCGCGTGGAACCCGTCACTGCCGCCCGATCTGATCGCGCGCCTCGCCTCGGACCCCGAGCACGACGTCCGCCTGGCGGTCTCGGCGCGGCCGGAACTCAACGAGGAGCAGCGGGCCGCGATCGACTACGAGGTGCTGCCGAAGGACCGCCTCAGGCCCGTCGGCTGGGTCTGGGACCTCCGCGACGACCTCGATGCGCTGCGCCATTGCGCGACCTCCGCGCACCCCTGGCTGCGCCGGACCGCCGCGGCCAACCCCTGTCTTCCGGCCGACCTCGTCGCTCCGCTCGCCCACGACGAGGACCCCGCGGTCCGGCTCCTGACCTGCGAGTACCAGCCCGACGCCCCACCGGACGCCCTGCTGCGGACGGCCCTGGGATGGACGGGCTACACCCGCTCCATCCTGCTGGAGAGACCGCAGTTCCCGAGGAAGGGCCTGGCCCGGTACGCCGACGACGCCGACCCCGGCCTCCGTGTGCTGGTCCCCCTCGACCCGGACGCCGCACCGGAGTTGATCATCCGCCTCAGCCACGACGAGAGCGGCTGGGTCAGGCGCACCGCCGCCGCCGACCCGCGCCTCCCGCCCGACCGCATCGAGGAACTACTGGCCGACCCGGCAGCCGTCGACGGCGCGGCCCGCAATCCGGCGTTGCCGGTGGCCGTCATGCGGCGGCTGCTGGACGAACTGGGCGTGGCCTGAACGGTCAGGGCCGAAATCGGATCGCGTGAGGTGGGGGCTTGTTGGCACGCTGCTCTCATGGATCGCGCGGAAGTTCTGCTCATCGGCGGACGGGCCGGCGTCGGCAAGACGACGGTGGGGCGGGAGGTTTCGGCGCTGCTGCGCGCCGTGGCGGTCCCGCACGCGATCATCGAGGGCGACTTCATGGGCCAGGTGCACCCCGCCCCGGAAGGGGATCCGCACCGTGCGGAGATCACCGAGAGCAATCTGACTGCGGTGTGGGCGAACTTCGCCCGGCGCGGGTACCGACGCCTGATCTACACGAACACCGTGAGCGTGCTGCCCGAGGCCACGGGCATGTTCGAGCGCGCCATGGGCGCCGAAGTGGGCGTCGTGCGCGTTCTGCTCACCGCCTCCGACGCGACGGCGCGTGAGCGGTTGACGGGGCGGGAGCTCGGCTCGGAACTGGAGCGCGAGTGGGAGGGCAGCCTCCGCAAGGCGCGGCTGCTGGAGCAGCGGGCACCGTCAGGAACGGTGCGGGTGGTGACGGACGGACGGCCCGTGGGGGACATCGCCCGGGAGGTCCTGGCCGCCACCGGCTGGGCCGGACCGCAGGAGGCGGGGTCAGGCAAGCCGTCCCGCTCGGCTTCGGGCTTCCGCCGGCAGGGCGGATGACACCGCAGGCACGGGTCGGGCGTCCGCCGCCGTGTACAGGTACAGCTCACCGGCACCGGATACGACGCGGGCGAACGGCATGCGATCGCGCCGGCCGAGGGTGCGAGCGCGCTGCGCGCAGCGCCGACCGGAGAAGCGCGGCGGACACCCCGCGTCCTGCCGCCAAGAGCGATCGTGGCCATCGGGACCGGTGCGGACGCGACCGCCCCAGCACCGCGCGGGCCGAGAAGGTCCAGGTCACACGGGAGTTGAGCTGGACCTTCGGCCAGTTCCTTCCTACTCGTCCCATGCCTGCAGCATCGTCTGCTGGACGATTTTGCCGTCGCGCAGCGACATCATCGACTCGGACAGCACCTTCACGCCGTCCGGGTACTCGCAGGACTCCGTGAAGGCGACGTGGTCGCCCTGGATGACACAGTTCTCCATCTTGTGGGTCATGTCCCGGCTGTAGACGTCGCCCAGCATCTCGCCGATCTCGGTGCGACCGTGCATGACCTTCGGGTGGCTGGGCTGGGTGTTGCGGTCCACGACGCGTATCTCAGCGTCGTCGGCGTAGAGCGACAGCAGTGTGTCCGCGCTCTGTCCTTCGATGCCCCGACGCAGAGCCTCTACGTCGAAGGCGGAGCCTGCCGCGGTGCCCATGGTGACCTCCTTGAAAGGCCGCGGCCCAGTGAGGAGCGGGCCGTGGAGGGCCTCTTCTCCGAGACTCCTCCGCCGCAGGCCGCACGGCAAGCGCAGGAGACCGATGAGCCTCTCGGGTGAGGGCCGGGGAACGCCCGTGTCCGCGCGCCCTCTCGCGCCGTTGCTGAAGGCATGATCTCAACACGACGTATGGTCGCTGCCGTTGGTCTCGCCGTCGGCTTCGCGGGTTTCGCCGCGCCGATGGCGAACGCGGCCGTCTCCGAGGCCCCGGACGCCGGCAAGCTCAACCCGATCGCCCAGCTCGACGAGCTCGCCGTGAGTGACATTCCCGTGGAGCACCAGGCCGAAATCCCGCGGGTCGCCAACCAGCTGAAGGGCCTCAACCGTCTCAACGACCTCGACCAGCTGCACCAGGTCACCGACCTGGCCGCCCCGGTCACCGGGCTGCTCGACGGCTTGGAGTAGTCGGCCGATTCCTGAACGGCCCCGCGGTCACCGGGGTCGGCGCGTTCCGAGGGCCCCCGCCACGGCGGGGGCCCTCGGCTTTCGACGCTTGTAGGACCGGAGCCTCGCGGTAGTCAGGTGAAGGAAGCGTCACAGGGCGAACGTGGCGACGCGGGCCGTCAGCCCGCGGTGGCGAGGAACTGGGTGGCCGCCAGCTCGGCGTAGAGCGGGTCCGCGGCGACGAGTTCCCGGTGGGTGCCCACCGCGCGGACACGGCCCGCGTCCATCACGACGATGCGGTCGGCCATCGTGACCGTGGACAGCCGGTGCGCGACCACCAGGACCGTGGTGGTACGGGCGACGTCGGCGACCGTGTCGCGCAGCGCGGCCTCGTTGACGGCGTCGAGCTGCGAGGTCGCCTCGTCGAGGAGCAGCAGGCGGGGCCGGCGCAGCAGGGCGCGGGCGATGGCGACGCGTTGGCGCTCGCCGCCGGACAGCCGGGTGCCGCGATGCCCGACGAGTGTGTCGAGCCCCCGCGGCAGCCGGGCCACCAGACCGTCCAGCCGTGTCGTCTTCAGGACGCGCGTGACATCGGCCTCGTCCGCCTCGGGGTTGCCCAGCAGCAGGTTGTCGCGCAGGGAACCCGACAGAACGGGGGCGTCCTGCTCCACATAGCCGATGGCGGACCGGAGTTGGGGCAGGTCCCACGCCTCCAGGCGCTGGCCGTCGAGGGTGATCGTCCCCGCCTCCGGGTCGTAGAACCGCTCGATGAGGGAGAAGACGGTCGTCTTGCCCGCACCAGAGGGCCCGACGAACGCGGTCATGCCCCGGGCCGGGACTGCGAAGGTCACGCCGTGGTGGACGTACGGCAGGTCATCGGCGTACCGGAAGCGGACGTCGTCGAAGGCGAGGACGGCGGGCTCGGCGCCGGAGGAGGGCAACGGCGCGGGCAGGGCCGCGGGTTCGGCGGGCAGCCGCAGTGCTTCCTGGATACGGGCGAGCGCCGCGGATCCGGTCTGGTACTGCGTGACAGCGCCCACGACCTGCTGGATCGGCGACATCAGATAGAAGACGTAGAGCAGAAAGGCGACCAGCGTGCCCACGTCGATGGCGCCGGTCGCGACCCGCGCGCCGCCCACCGCGAGCACGGTGATGAACGCGATCTGCATCGCCAGCCCGGCCGTGTTGCCCGCGGCCGCCGACCACTTGGCGGCGCGCACGCTCTGGCGCCACGACTCCTGCGCGGCCGCATGGAGGGTCTGCTCCTCGCGGTGCTCGGCGCCGGACGCCTTGACGGTGCGCAGCGCGCCGAGGATGCGCTCCAGCGAGGCGCCCATCACGCCGACCGCGTCCTGCGCCTGCCGGCTGGCCCGGTTGATGCGCGGCACGATGACGCCGAGCACGGTGCCCGCACACAGGATCACGGCCAGCGTCACACCGAGCAGCACCGCGTCGACGAGGCCCATCATCACCACCGTCGCCACGAGCGTGAGGCCGCCGGTGCCCAGCCCCACCAGCGAGTCGGTGGTGACCTCGCGCAGCAGTGTCGTGTCCGAGGTGATGCGGGCCATCAGGTCGCCCGGCTCACTGCGGTCGACGGCCGGGATGCGCAGCCGCAGCAGGTACGACGACAGGGCGCGGCGCGCACCGAGCACCACCGACTCGGCGGTGCGCCGCAGCACGTACGAACCCATCGCGCCGACCGCCGCGTTGGTGACCACCAGCGCCGCCATGCCGACCAGCGCACGGGCGATGGGCCGCTCGTGCGACAGGTCGTCGATGAGCCCCCGGGCCACCAGCGGCAGCAGGAGCCCGGTGGCACCGGTGCCGAGCGCCAGCAGCGCGCCCGAGAGCAACGCCCACCGGTGCGGCCGCACATACCCGAGGAGCAGGCGCCACGGGGGAGGGACGGGTTCCGTCTCGGCGATGCTCACGGCGCTCCTCGGGTGAATCGGGGTGAAGCGTTCAGGCTACGTCCGCGACGGCGCCCGAGGAGCACCGCTCACCCCCCTTTCAAGGCCCGCCAGTCCCGGGTCAGTGCGAGCGTGAGCGGGGCTTCGCCGCCTGCGGGCAGACAGCCGTCGAGCATACGGACCAGTACCTCGCCCGGGCCCAGTTCCAGGTACGTGGTGACGCCGTCCTGGTGCAGGCGGTGGACCGCGTCCGCGAACCGGACCGGCTCGCGGATCTCCCGGACCCAGAACTCCGGTGAGACGGCCTCGTTCTCGACAGGCTCCGCGGTGATGTCCGAGACGAGCGGGGTGCGCGGGACGTGCAGTTCCACGGTGCGCAGGGCGTCCCGGAAGCCGTCCAGCAGGGTGTCGAGGTGCGGGGAGTGGGCTGCCACGTCCGCGCGCAGCATCGTGGTCCGCCGGCCCCGGGCCGCCCACTTTTCGGTCAGGGCCGTCACGTCGTCCCGGTCCCCGGACACGACCACGGACCGGGGGCCGTTGACGGCCGCGAGCACCACGCCGCAGTCCAGGTCCAGTTCGTCCGGGGATGCCTCCAGCGCGGCCATGGCACCGCCCTTGGGCAGGGCGCCCATGAGACGCGACAGTGTGCCGACGGCGCGGCAGGCGCCCGCGAGGGAGAAGACGCCCGCGGCATGGGCGGCGGCCATCCGGCCGGCCGAGTAGCCGAACAGCACATCGGGCTTGAGCCCCCAGCTCTCCAGCAGCCGCAACTGCGCGGTCTGCAGGGCGAAGAGCGCCGGATTCGTGAACGAGGTCCGGTCCAGCAGAGCGGCCGTGCGGGTATCGGCCTCGTTGAACATCACGTCCCGCAGCGGCAGGCCGAGGTAGGGGTCGAGTTCTCGGCAGACCTCGTCGAGGGCGTCGGCGAACACCGGGAAGGCCTCGTACAGTTCACGGCCCATGCCCGGCTGCTGCGAGCCGGCACCGGAGAACAGAAACGCGGTCAGGCCCTCGGGAGGAGTCAACATCACTGCCGCAGCCGCCGGTTGCGGCCTTTGCCGGGTGAGCCGCTCGACCACTTCCTGCGCCGAATCGCACACGATGACGTGCTCCAGGTCCCCCGGCTGCAGGAAGCCCTCGTCGCGGGCGTGTTCCAGGAACGCCAGCAGCGGTCGGTAGAAGCCGTGCGGGTCCAGCAGGAGGCACGGCTTGCGGTGGATGCGCAACTGGGCCCAGGCCAGCGCCTCCAGCAGCTCCTCCGCCGTACCCAGTCCGCCCGGTAGCGCGACGAACGCGTCGGCCGACTCGGCCATGCGTGCCTTGCGCTCGTGGATGCCCGCGACGACCTGGAGATCGGTGAGGCCGTCATGGGCGATCTCGTACGGCAGCATGCGGCGCGGGATGACTCCGGTGACGGATCCTCCGGCGGCCAGGGCGGCGTCCGCGACCGCGCCCATCAGGCCGGTCCGGGCGCCGCCGTAGACGAGTCGCAGCCCCGACTCGGCGAGGGCGCGGCCGAGTTCGGTGGCGCTTCGCAGATGGCCGGGCCGGTGGCCGGGGGAGGAGCCGCAGAACACGGTCACCGTGGTCACGGCCACAGACCGGGCCCCCTGGTCAGGATGCGGTAAGGATCGTGGCGGTCCTTCGCCCGCGCCAGCACGTCCCAGGTGTCCCCGAAGTGCCTGCGCCAGTCCTCGCAGGTCATCGGCAGCGCGCTCACCGGGTGGACGACCCCGCCGAGTTCCCTCGCCCGCTCGTACGCCGCGCGGTTGGCGGCCACCGAGCGCCGTACGGCCGACGGGTTCGCGGGCGGCGCCGTACGCATCAGGGAGAACACATGGAGGAGTTCGCCCGGCGGGCGGCGCAGCAGCGGGGTGTGCAGACGGCCGCCGAGAAGGGGGTGGAGCTGGACGACCCCGTTGGTGCGCAGGTCGTTCTGGGCGCTGTCCGCCAGTACCTCCGCCACGAAGGCGGGGGCGGTCCGCGCGGGGAGCAGCAGGGTGAGCCAGGGGTGCGGGCGCTGCCATTCGCCGGTGACGCGCAGGATCCGCTCGGCGCGGTCCAGCCGGTGGAGATGGGCCCCGTAGGACACGTCCTCGATCTCCACGGTGTCGCTCACGTGTCCGAGGTCGCCGATCAACAGGTCGTCGTCGAGCGGCAGATGACCTGTTCGGTGCGGAACGACCGCCTCGATCATGTAGTGCCAGGTGTGGTGAAGGGCGGGCCGCACCTGTCCGTCCAAGTGGCTGAAGCGCCGGTCGCGGACCAGTCGGTGCTGGTCGGCGAAGAAGCTCTCCGGGCTCTGGTGGTAGAGGCGGTAGCGGCGTACACGCTCGGGGGCCGGCGTCAGCCGGAGAGTGGCCCGCACGATCAGGGCACATTGGCCGAGGCCCGCCAGCACGGCGTCGAAGAGACCCGGGTGCAGATCGGGAGAGCACGTCACCAGCTCTCCGGTGCCGGTGACGACGTCCAGCGACGCCACCGCGTCGGAGACGAGGCCGTGGTGGTGGCTCGACGTGCCGATGCCTCCGGTGCTCAGCACTCCGCCGACGCTGCTGCCGAGGTGGTCGGTGAGCACCGGCGGCGTGAGGCCCTCGGTGAGTGCGGCCCGCACGACGTCCCGCCACAGGGCGCCCGCCTCGGCCACCAGTGTCCGCTCGCCGGGCGCGCAGTCCACCCTGTTCAGCGCGCCCATGTCGAGGACGAAACCGCCGTCGGCCTGTCCCTGGCCGTACAGGGAGTACCCGCCGCCGCGGGCGGACACCGGCCGCCCGCGCGGGCCGGCGAACGCGATGACGTCCTGCACGTCGCGGACCGTGCGCGGGGTGAGGACGCCCCACGGACGGGTGCTGACGACATGCCCGAAGTCGGCCGCCGCCCGGGTCAGCTCCTCGGCCCGGGTGCTCAGGGCGGCGGGGAACTGCGAGGTGTGGGTCATGCCGCGTCTCCCAGCACGTCGATGTCGACGTCGAATCCGGATCCGGTCCCGGAAATGTGGTCCTTGAACATTTCGGCGAAGACGCGGTACTGAAGGAATCCGTGCTCGGCGTGCCGTTCGGCGATCAGAGCGGCCATTCGTTCCACGACAGGAGGGGAGAGTGGTTGTTCATGGATCGTCTCCACATCGAGCGCGTACTTGGCGCAGCATTCGAGGACGGCCTCGAAGCCGTTGACGGAAGCGGTGAAAAGCCGTAGGTCCGGCTCACGCCACAAGGTCGCCAATTCCTCCAGGAGGCTTCTGCCGGGGGAGGGCGGAGCGATCATTTCGTGGGCGCGGCGGGTGAGCGCGGCGAGGTAGTCGACGCGGGAGGGGAGGGGGAGGAGGCGTACGGACAGGTGCCAGGAGGGTTTGGGGACGCGGCTGGTCAGGGTGCGCAGCAGGGAGATCGAGCCGCCCTCGACGATCACGAACCGATGGCGTGCACCCAGTCGCGCCACCAGGGCGATGAGCGCGTCCGCCGCCTTGTCCGCGGATAAGTCGCCGTCGGGGACGGTCCGTTCGTCCAGCCAGTAGCGCCGTGCGCCCGGTGCCTGTGCCCCCGCGCGGGCGCTGGTGGTGGTGAGGTCCGTGAAGCACTGCAGCCGGTCGGCGACGACGATCGGGGCGCCGGTGACCCGGGCGAGTTCGGTGGCCGCCGCGCTCTTTCCCGAGCCGGTCGGTCCGGCGATCAGATGGACGAAGGGATACGCCGCGGTATGCGGTCGACTGCTGGTCATGGGAGTCCCTCCCGGTCTGTGCACATGCCATTCGGTCGCCGTCAACCTACTCATCCGGGCGGGCCGGAAACACCACCGGTATCCCCGGACAGGGCAAAGAGATTTCCACCTTTCCCTCGGCTTGTTAAAGGTTAAAGTTAATGGATTTCTGGGGTAGATACTTGGGAATCCAAGGTGAAGTGAGAAGGTCTCGCCTGGTTCTTACCTATTTCTTGACGCGTTGAATGCGCGTAAACAATTCCTAGGAGTCTCCTGTGCAGTCGGAAATGTTGACCGCTCTCACCCAGACCCTGCCGGACCTGGCCCGCAACGACTCCCTGTCCGGCGGCTCGCTGCTCATCGGATACGAGTCCGCGCAGGAGGTCGGCCGGTTCGCGGCCCGCGCGGGCTGGAGTGTGCACGTTCCGGGCCACCCGGATGAGGTGCGCGCGGCGGTGCGGAAGGCCGCCGCCGGCACCGGGCAGGCCTACATTCACGTGTCCCGGCACTCCAACGCCGAGCCGCGCGCAGCCGCCGACGGCTTCGAGATGGTCAGGGAGGGGCGCGCGGGCGTCGTGCTCGCGGTGGGCGCCACCCTTGATCCGGTACTGCGCGCCACGGCCGGACTGGACCTCGCGGTCCTCTACGCCACCACCGTGCGGCCCTTCGACGCGGTGGGCCTGCGTACGGCCGTCCTCGCCGCCGACCATGCGGACGTCGTGCTCGCGGAGCCGTACCCGCGCGGCACGTGCGCCCATCAGGTGGCCGAGACACTGGTCCACGTACCGCATCGGCTGCTCGCCCTGGGGGACGAGGACGGACTGGACGGCGAGCACATCGCCCGGGCGCTACGGGACTTCGTCAGGTGAACCGTGCTCCACGGCCCCCGGCGTCGATGCGAGGGGGCCTCGGCGCGGATGCCATCCTTGACCTTCGAAAGGTCACGAAGGGTGGAGTGCGATACCCCCTCTCTGAAATTACCCCGTGGGGTACTTCTTCGGCTTCCGCGGGGCGGAAAATGTGCACCGCATGGACGGGGTGCGCTTGGATCATGTGAAGAGAGCCGCGCCGACACGGGTCGGCGTTCGCAGGGACCGACGGAAGGGTTCGTCACCATGGCGCAGGAAGTACGCGGCGTGATCGCACCGGGCAAGAACGAGCCGGTGCGCATCGAGACGATCATCGTGCCGGATCCGGGGCCCGGCGAGGCCGTGGTCAAGATCCAGGCGTGCGGCGTGTGCCATACCGACCTGCACTACAAGCAGGGCGGGATCAGCGACGACTTCCCGTTCCTGCTCGGCCACGAGGCGTCCGGCATCGTGGAGTCGGTCGGCGCCGGCGTCACCGACGTCGCGCCCGGCGACTTCGTGATCCTCAACTGGCGCGCGGTGTGCGGGAACTGCCGGGCGTGTCTGCGCGGACGGCCCTGGTACTGCTTCAACACGCACAACGCCAAGCAGCGGATGACGCTGACCGACGGCACCGAGCTGTCCCCGGCCCTGGGCATCGGCGCCTTCGCCGAGAAGACCCTCGTCGCCGCCGGACAGTGCACCAAGGTCGACCCGGCCGTCTCCCCGGCGGTGGCGGGCCTGCTGGGCTGCGGTGTGATGGCCGGCATCGGCGCCGCGATCAACACGGGCAACGTCGGCCGGGGCGACACGGTCGCGGTCATCGGCTGCGGCGGTGTCGGCAACGCGGCCATCGCCGGGTCCCGGCTGGCCGGTGCGGCGAAGATCATCGCCGTGGACATCGACGACCGCAAACTGACCACCGCGCAGAAGATCGGCGCGACACACACCGTCAACTCGCGCGCCGCCGACCCCGTCGAGGCGATCCGTGAGCTGACCGGCGGCTTCGGCGCCGACGTCGTCATCGAGGCGGTCGGCCGCCCGGAGACGTACCAGCAGGCCTTCTACGCCCGCGACCTGGCGGGCACGGTCGTCCTCGTCGGCGTACCCACCCCGGAGATGAAGCTGGAGCTGCCCCTGCTGGACGTCTTCGGACGCGGCGGAGCCCTCAAGTCGTCCTGGTACGGCGACTGCCTGCCCTCGCGCGACTTCCCGATGCTGATCGACCTGCACCTCCAGGGGCGGCTGGACCTGGACGCGTTCGTGACCGAGACGATCGCCCTGGACGAGGTGGAGCCCGCCTTCGAGCGGATGCACCACGGCGACGTGCTGCGCTCGGTGGTGGTGCTGTGATGACGACACGCATCGAGCACCTCGTCACCTCGGGCACCTTCTCCCTCGACGGCGGCACCTGGGACGTCGACAACAACGTCTGGATCGTCGGCGACGACCACGAGGCGATCGTCATCGACGCCGCGCACGACGCCGACGCCATCGTCGAGGCGGTGGGCGGGCGGCGGCTCACCGCCATCGTGTGCACGCACGCCCACAACGACCACATCGACGCCGCACCCGCCCTCGCCGAGCGCACCGGCGCCACGATCTGGCTGCACCCCGACGACCTGCCCCTGTGGAAGCAGACCCACCCCGACCGGCTCCCCGACGCCTGGCTCGCCGACGGCCAGGTGATCGAGGCGGCCGGCGCCGACCTGACGGTCCTGCACACCCCGGGCCATGCGCCGGGCGCGGTCTGCCTGTACGACCCGGGCCTGGGCACGGTCTTCACCGGCGACACCCTCTTCCACGGCGGTCCGGGTGCGACCGGCCGTTCCTACTCCCACTTCCCCACGATCATCGACTCGATCCGTGAGCGCCTGCTCGCCCTCCCGGCGGACACGGTGGTACGCACCGGCCACGGCGAGACGACCACCATGGGAGCCGAGGCCCCGCACCTGGAGGAGTGGATCGCCCGAGGGCACTGACGGCTGCGGGACACCCGCGCGCGACCCGTCAGCGACCCCGGCGGGTGTTGAGCCGGGCGGCCTGGCGCGTCAGATGGTCGCGCTCGGCGAGGTTGGGTGCCATGCGGGCCGCCTCGGCGTACAGCCGCGCCGCCGTCACCAGGTCGCCGTCACGCTCGTGGAGGTACGCCGCCACCGCGGCGTGGCGGGGCAGCGCGTCGTCCACCTCCGCGAGCGCCGCCAGCCCCGCGCGAGGTCCGTCGGCCTCGCCGACGGCCACCGCGCGGTTGAGCCGGACGACCGGACTGTCGGTCAGGCGCGCGAGCTCGTCGTACCACTCGACGATCTGTACCCAGTCGGTCTCCTCGGCGGTGAGCGCGTCGGCGTGGAGCGCCGCGATGGCGGCCTGGGCCTGGAACTCGCCCAGCCGGTCGCGGGCGAGGGCCGTCTGAAGGATCTCGACACCCTCCGCGATCGCCCCGGTGTCCCAGCGGCCGCGCTCCTGCTCGGCGAGCGGGACCAGGCTGCCGTCGGGCGCGGTGCGGGTGGCGCGCCGGGCGTGGTGGAGCAGCATGAGGGCGAGCAGCCCCGCCACCTCGCCGGAGAGAATGTGGCGAGCGTCGATCGCGGCCGCGAGCTGCCGGGTGAGCCGGATGGCCTCGGCGGCGAGGTCGACGTCGCCGGAGTACCCCTCGTTGAAGACCAGGTAGAGGACGCGCAGCACGGTCGCGACATCGCCGGGCTGGTCGAACCGCACGCCGGAGACGGTGCGCTTGGCCCGGCTGATGCGCTGCGCCATGGTCGCCTCGGGCACCAGGTAGGCCTGGGCGATCTGGCGGGTGGTCAGCCCGCCGACGGCGCGCAGCGTGAGCGCGACCGCGGACGACGGCGTCAGCGACGGGTGGGTGCACAGGAAGTAGAGCTGGAGCGTGTCGTCCACCGCGGGCGCGGGCCCGGCCGCCGGCTCCTCGTCGAGGCGGTCCTCCCGCCTGCGGCGGGCGGTGTCCGCCCGGGTCGCGTCGAGGAACTTCCGCCAGGCCACGGTGACCAGCCAGCCCTTCGCGTCCCGCGGCGGGTCGGCCGGCCAGCCGCGGACCGCCTCGACCAGCGCGTCCTGCACGGCGTCCTCGGCCGCCGCGAAGTCTGCTCCGCGGCGGACGAGGATCCCGAGCACGCTCGGCGTGAGACTCCTCAGCAGGGTCTCGTTCATCGACGTGGTCACTCCGTGATGGTGGGTGACACGCCGTAGAACGGGCGCAGTTCCAGCCACTCGTGGATCGGCTTCCCGTCGGCCCCGGGGGCGGCCGACAGTTCCCCGGCCAGCTCGAGGGCGCGCTCGTAACTGTCCACGTCGATCACCATCCAGCCCGCGATGACGTCCTTGGTCTCGGCGAACGGGCCGTCGGTGACCGGCGGGCGCCCCTCACCGTCGTACCGCACGAACGTGCCCTCGGGGGCGAGCGCCTGGCTGTCGACGAACTCGCCGGTCTTCTCCAGCCGGGCCGCGAAGTCGTTCATGTACTGCAGGTGGGCCGAGATCTCCTCCGGCGTCCACTGGTCCATGGGTACGTCGTTGGCCGGGGCCGGAGCGCCGCGGTAGTGCTTCAGGAGCAGGTACTTGGCCATGGTGTGTCTCCTCGGTACTGGTGCGGCCCATTGTGGTCGCGTTCACCACGGGGACGGAGCGGGGCGCGGGTTCTCGACATCGCTGCCGAAGTTTTTTCTGGGCCGATCCGGGCTGATCCACGAAGAGCCCGGAAAGGCGACACAAGATGTCCGAATTCCACGAGACGCTCGTACACGGTCAAGGACAAGGGAGGCCGGACATGCCGGGACCGTTGGAGGGCAAGGTCGCACTCGTCGCCGGGGCGACCCGGGGAGCGGGGCGAGGGATCGCGGTGGAACTCGGCGCGGCCGGCGCCACCGTCTACGCGACGGGCCGCAGCACGCGGGCGCGGCGCTCGGAGTACGACCGGCCCGAGACCGTCGAGGACACGGCGGAGCTGGTCACCGCGGCCGGCGGGCAGGGGATCGCCGTGCCCACGGATCACCTGGTGCCCGCCGAGGTCCGGGCACTCGTGGACCGCATCGCCGCCGAGCAGGGGCGGCTCGACGTCCTGGTCAACGACATCTGGGGCGGCGAACTCCTCTTCGAGTGGGACACCCCCCTCTGGGAGCACGACCTCGACAAGGGGCTGCGGCTGCTGCGCCTCGCGGTCGAGACGCACGCGATCACCAGCCACCACGCACTGCCCCTGCTGCTGCGCGAGCCGGGCGGACTCGTCGTCGAAATGACCGACGGAACCGCCGAGTACAACCGGGACACCTACCGGGTCTCGTTCTTCTACGACCTGGCCAAGGCGTCCGTCCTGCGCATGGCGTTCGCCCTGGGCCACGAACTGGGCCCCCGTGGTGCCACCGCGGTCGCGCTCACGCCCGGCTGGCTCCGCTCGGAGATCATGCTCGACCAATTCGGCGTGACGGAGGAGAACTGGCGCGACGCCCTGCAGCGGGTCCCGCATTTCTGTATCTCCGAAACCCCGTCCTACGTGGGCCGTGCGGTCGCCGCGCTCGCCGGTGATCCGGAGGTGGCACGCTGGAACGGTGCCTCGCTCTCCAGCGGGCAGCTCGCCGGGACGTACGGCTTCACGGACCGCGACGGCAGCCGCCCCGACGCCTGGCGCTACCTCGTCGAGGTCCAGGACGCGGACAAGCCCGCGGACGCGACCGGCTACCGCTGAGGGGATCGGACACCGCCGGGCACCCGGGGTGGCGTGACGGCCCAGTGGCCCCCGTGGCCGGGCGGCAGGGAGAGGTCGCGGCGGATCGCGGCGTAGTACGACTCGCGCCCGGCCCGCTGCCGTTCGATCAGGACCTGCCATGCCTGCGGGTCCTGGATGCGGTCGCCGAGGAACCGCTCCATCTCGATGACCACGAGGACCCACTCGCGCGCCTTCTGCACCACCTCCTCGGTTCCCAGCAGGAGCAGCGCCTCGCCCGAAGGATCCCGGCCCACGGCGGCCTCGGCCAGGAGCGGGGCCGCCTCCTCGGGGGACAGGGGGTGCGGGTGGGGGTCGTTGCCGAGGTGGGCCGCCACACGGTAGGCCAGCGTGATGGACTTCTTGAGATACCTCGCGTAGTCCGAGTACACCGCGAGCCGCCGTTCCTCCCAGCGGGCCGCCTGCTCGCGCCGGAACCTGACCTGATCACCGCGTACGACGACCAGATACGAGCCGAGGGCGCCGACGATCATGCCGAACAGCGCCGGGAGTTGCTGCATGAACGCGGACATGGCCGCACGGTATCTGTTCCCGCGACGATCATGGCAGTACCTTCCCTGCCATGACTGACGTGACTGGGACGAGGCGCTTCGAGGGGTACGGGGTGGTGATCACCGGCGCGGCCCGCGGCATCGGCGCGGCGACAGCCCGACGGCTGGCCGGGGAGGGCGCCCAGGTGCTCGTCACCGACGTGGACCTGACCGAGGCGGAGCGGACAGCGGCGTCGATCCGTGAACAGGGCGCGCGGGCCGAGGCGTTCCTGTGCGACGTGGGGGAGCGGGCATCGGTCGAGGCCGCCGTCGCGCACGCCGTCGAGGCCTTCGGCTCCCTCGACGTCCTGGTCAACAACGCCTACCACTGCACCCCCGACGCCCCGCTCTTCGAGGACGAGCCGGACGAGACCTGGGCGCGCGATCTCGATCTCACGCTCACCGGGGCGTACCGCTGCTGCCGCGCCGCGCTGCCGCACCTGGCGGCCTCGGGGCGCGGCGCCATCGTGAGCATCGGCTCCGTCAACGGACTGCAGGACTTCGGCAATCACGCCTACAGCGCTGCCAAGGCGGGGCTCGGGTCACTGACGCGTACGCTCGCGGGACACGCGGCCCCGCGCGGCGTCCGCGTCAACCTGGTGGCGCCCGGCACGGTCCGTACCACGGCGTGGCAGGGCCGGGAAGCCCAACTGGACGTGCTGCGGCAGTCGTATCCCCTGGGCAGGGTCGGCGAACCCGACGACATCGCGGCGGCCGTCGCCTTCCTCGCCTCCCGGGACGCGGCATGGATCACGGGGACGACGCTGTGCGTGGACGGCGGACTGCTCGCGGTCAACACCGGGTTCCGGTACGCGGCCCGACAATACGGTAGCGATGCTTAAAGACCCCTGAAGATCTTTTCACTTGTGCTACGGAGAGGGCGTCGGGCACCGTTCGGAGGCCAGGTCGCCCACCGAATGAACGGATCATGCAGCCGCACTCCCCTTGGCGCTTCGCCGACTTCCGCACCCTGTTCACCGGCAGCGCCCTCAGCCACCTCGGCACGAACATCGGCTACGTCGCCGTCCCCCTCATCGCCGTCGCCGCGCTCGACGCGAGTCCCGGCCAGGTCGGCGCACTGGCCACGCTGAGTACGCTCGCCTTCCTGCTCATCGGGCTGCCCGCCGGGGCCTGGGTCGACCGGATGCGGCAGCGCCGGGTGCTGATCGGCGCGGACCTGGCCCGCGCGCTGCTGTTCGCCTCCGTCCCGCTCGCCTGGTGGCTGGACGCGCTCACCCTCGGCCACCTGTACGCGGTGGTCCTGCTCAACGGCTGCGCCACCGTCTTCTTCGACGTCGCCTCGCAGAGCGCGCTGCCCCAACTGGTCGACCGTGAGGCGCTGGTGGACGCGAACGCCGCCATGATGAGTCTGATGGCCGCGAGCAATGTGGCCGGGCGCGGCGCGGGAGGCGGGCTCGTCCAACTGCTGACGGCACCCGTGGCCGTACTCGGCACCGCGGTCGCCTACCTCGCCTCGGCGCTGCGGCTCACCGCGATCCGCGGCGCCGGACTCCCGGCGGACCGGCGGCCGCGGGCGAGACTGCGGACCCGGATCGCCGAGGGTCTGCGTCATGTCCTCGGCAACGGGGAACTCCGCGCCCTTGCCCTCACCGCGGCCCTCTCCAATCTCGGTTCGCAGATCATCAACACCATGCTTCCGGTGCTCTTTTACCGCCAACCCGGCCTCGGCGCAGGGGCGTTGGGCCTGTATTGGGCGGCGGGCGGGGCCGGTCTGCTGCTGGGGGCCCGAAGCGCACGCCCCGTCGCCGAGCGCTTCGGGTACGGCCGCGCGCTGGGCCTGGCGGGACTCTGCCTCGCGCCGGCCGGTCTGCTGGTGCCGCTGGTCGACCGCGGCGCCGGTCTGTGGATCGCGGGCGGCGGATGGGTGCTCGCCATGTTCAAGGTGGGCATGGACAACGTGCTCGGCGTGAGTCTGCGTCAGCGGATGACCGCCGACTCCCTCCTCGGCCGTATGAACGCCACCTTCCGATTCCTGCTGACGGGCGCACTCGCCGTGGGCGCCGCAGTGTCGGGACTGCTCGGCGAACTGGTCGGTGTGCGCGCCACGTTGTGGGTCGGCGCCGCCTTCCTCGCCACCGCCTTCCTGCCGGTCTTCCTGTCGCCCGTCCGCACGCGCAGCGAACTTCCGCAGCAGAGACGGGAGCCGGCCGTCAGCGCTCCGTAGCCGCGCTGTCGTGGGCGCCGCTATCAGGACAGCGCGGCGGCGGCCGTCGACAGGGCCTCGAACACGCGGTCCGTATCGGCCTCGGAGGTACGCCAGTTGCTGAACGCCGCCCGCAGCCCGTGCGTCCCGTCGTAGACCGTCGGCGTCACGAAGGCCTCGCCCGAGTCGGCGACCGCGCGGGCGACGGCGTGCACCCGCTCCTGCGTCGGCTCGCCGGCCAGCGTGAAGCACACGACGTTGAGCCGGACCGGCGCCAGAAGCCGCAACTGCCCTGTCCCCGCGATCCGTTCACCGAGACGCCGGGCGAGCGCGACGTTCCGCTCGACGATCTCGCGATGCCCCGCACTGCCGTACGCCGCCAGCGAGAACCAGGCCGGCAGGGCCCGCAGCCGCTGCGAGTTCTCCGGCGTCAGGTGGAGGAAGTCCGGGTCACCGGTGGGGAGCCCGAGGTAGGGCGAGGCGTTGTGGAAGACCCTGACCTGGAGGTCCTGACGGCGGGTGAACTGCACGGCCGCGTCGTAGGGGACGTTGAGCCACTTGTGCAGATCGACACAGACGGAGTCCGCCGCGTCGAGACCCTCGACCAGGTGCGCGTGCTCCGGGGACAGCGCGGCGAAGGCACCGAACGCGGCGTCCACGTGGAGCCAGAAGTCGTAGCGCTCCTTCAGCGCGGCGATGGCCCGCAGGTCGTCGAAGTCCACCGTGTTCACTGTCCCGGCGTTCGCCACGACGACGGCCGGGGCGCCGCCGAGGGCCTCCAGGGCGGCGGCCAGCTGCTCCACGTCGACCGCCTCGCGGTTGCCGGCGAGCACCGGCACCGCGCGCAGCCGGTCGCGGCCGATCCCCAGCACGGACAACGCCTTGGTGACGCTGGAGTGCGGGCTGCCCGACAGCACGTCGAACGGACCCAGCGCGGCGACCCCCTCCCGCGACACCGAGACCCCCCGACGCTCGCCCACCCACTCCCGGGCGATGGCGAGCCCCACGATGTTGGAGACCGTCGCGCCCGTCACGAACGCCCCGCTGTGCGCCGCGCTCAGTCCGAACAGCTCGCGCAGCCAGCCCAGCGTCTCCCGTTGCAGGGCGGCCGCGGACGAGCCGCCGCTGCCCGAGGCGTTCTGGTCGAACGCGCCGGCCAGCCAGTCCCCGGTGAGCGAGGCGGGGGTGGCACCACCCGTGACGAAGCCGAGATAGCGGGGCCCCGCGGAGCCGGAGAAGCCAGGGGCCCAGCGCTCGGCGAACCGGGCGAGGGCACCCTCCGCACCGACGCCCTCACTCGGCAGAGGTTCGGGGTCGGGCGCCTTGCCGGGACGGGCCACCGGCCGGTCGTCGAGCCCGCTCACCTCCCAAGCGGCGAAGTCGCGGGCGGACCGGAGAACTTCGGGGAGCCGGGAGAGGTCGTCGGCGAGCTTGGGGTGCATGGACGGCAGCGTAGGCGGGCGCCGGTCCGAATTCCTGGTCCAGTCGAGAGAAACTGGACCAATGCACAGAGGATTCGCCGCCACGCTCGGCGGCTGGCGCACCGCACAGGAGCCGCTGGCCGGAGCGCTGTCCGCCGCCGTTCGCGAGGCGGTCGTCGACGGCCGCATCCCCGCGGGCACCCGGCTGCCGTCCGAGCGCGAACTCGCCCGCACCCTCGACCTCAGCCGCGGCACCGTCGTCTCCGCCCTCGCCCTGCTGCGCGACGACGGCTGGCTGCACACCCGGCACGGCAGCGGCAGCGTCGTCCGCCTGCCCGAGCGGCTCACCCGGCGCACCACGCCGTGGTCACTGGACCGGGGCGGCGCGAGCGACGCGGACCTCGACCTGACGCTCGCCGTGACGGCCGCGCCCCACCGGGCGTACCTCGCCGCCCAGGGCCGGGCCGTCGAGCGCAGCGCCGCCCTGCTCGTCGACTCGGGGGTGGCGGACGCGGGGCTGCCGCGCCTGCGTGAACTGCTCGCCGAGCGGTACACGCGCGAGGGCCTGGGCACCCGCCCCGAACAGATCCTCGTCACCTCCGGCGCCCGCGCCGCGCTGACCCTCCTCCTCGATCATCTGCACACCGACCGGCGGGCGCCTGTCGCCGTGGAGAGCCCCACCTTCCCGGGATTCCTGGACATCCTGCGGCGCCGCCGGGCCCGGTTGCTACCTGTGCCCGTGACAGCTGCCCACGGCTGGGACACCGGGCGTCTGGCCGAGACCGTCCGCCGCCGGGCACCCCAACTCGTCTGCCTCACGCCCGACTTCCACAACCCCACCGGCGCGCTCATGCCCGACGCGACCCGCGCCGAGGTCGCCGCGCTCGCCGAAGGGCACCCCCTCACCGTCGTCGTCGACGAGACCCTGCGCGAGCTGGATCTACGGACACCGGCCCGGCCCGTGCCGCATCTGTCCGGGCCCGGGGTGGTCCGGATCGGCTCGGCGGGCAAGGTGCTGTGGAGCGGGCTGCGCATCGGCTGGATCCGGGCCGGCTCCGACCTCGTACGCGAAATCCGGCGCAACCCGCTGCAGGCCCAGTTGTCCCCACCGCCCCTGGAACAGCTGATCGCCGCCGAACTCCTCGGCGACGGCCTGGAGGAGATCGTCGCCGACCGCCGCGACCGCCTGCGCGCCCAGCGTGACCACCTCGCGGCACTCCTCGCCGACACCGGGTGGACGTACGACCTCCCCGACGGAGGGCTCTCCCTCTGGCTGCACCTCGGCGGTTCCACGACGGCCACGGAGCTCGCGGCGCGCGCCGCGCGGCGAGGACTGGCGGTGTCGCCCGGGCCGACGTTCGCCGCGGACCGGACGACCCTGGCGCACTACCTGCGGCTGCCGTTCACAGCGACGCCGGAGGTGCTGACGCGGGCGGTGGGGTTGTTGCGCTAGGGGGTGGGGGCTCGAGGCCAGGGGCCTGGGCTGCCGGTGGTCACCGGCGGGGCCGGACGGTGGCGTCCGGCGCGGGGCGCGGCATGACAAGCTGTGGTTCCCACTGCCCGAACCCAGGAGGTCACCATGGCCGAAGAGTCTGCATCGCAAGAAGGTTCGGAGTCCGCCGACGCCGAGAAGCCTGCTCTGGCGCCCGACGAAAACGGTGAGTACGACCTGAAGCGCAAGTTCCGGGAGGCACTGGCGCGCAAGCGCGGCATGCAGGCGGACGCCGCCCAGGTCGCGAACACCGGTTCGTCGAAGATCCGCGGCACGCATGGCCCGGCTTCGAGCCAGCGCTCGTTCCGACGCAAGAGCGGCGGCTGAGTCCGCACCGGCCTCCGGTCGGGACTCGGCAGTACTCGGCAGGACTCGGTCCGGCCGCCGGGCAACCGGCGAGGTCGCGCCGAGTCCTGCCGGGCGCCGGGGTCCCGCGAATGTCACCGTTTCGTCGCAGCCTCCGCAGCCCTACAACCCGTGGCCCCCGACGCCGGTCTAGCTGGCGGAATCCGCAAGAAGCGCGGACACGTAGAGGAAGAGGCCCGGCCATGGGGGACATACGCAGACGGGGTGCCGTCGCACTCGGGATCACCGGACTGATCGCACCGCTCACTCTCGCACTGGGCGCCGCGCCCGCGCAGGCCGCGAGCTGTACGACGCAGGCCGGTCCGTACCAGAAGCAGGTGGAGAAGTTCCTCGGCCGACCGGTCGACGGCAGGCAGTCCACCGCCGACTGCAGGGCGACCCAGGCCTTCCAGACCAAGCACGGCATCACCCCGAACATCGGCTACGCGGGTTCCGTCACCTGGGGCGTGATGGACCTCATGAACAAGCAGAAGGCCGTGGGGACCAACCCCAACAGGGCCGGCACGTGCCCGGTCAACAAGGGCCGCATCGCCTGCGTCAACCTGACGCTCCAGCTCAGCTGGATCCAGGACGGCAGCAGGCTCGTCTACGGGCCGGTGCCGGTCCGCACCGGCCGTAACGGCTACGAGACCCGCACCGGCCTCAAGAAGATCTACTGGCGCGACATCGACCACGTGTCGAGCCTCTACAACGTGCCCATGCCCTACAGCCAGTTCTTCGACGGTGGCCAGGCCTTCCACTCGGTCGGCGTCAGCATGTGGAACCCGCCGGGCTCGCACGGCTGCACCAACATGACCAAGACCGACGCCAAGAAGTACTGGTCGCTGTTGAAGACCGGCGACGACGTGTTCGTGTACGGCCGCAAGCCCGGCACCTGATCATCAGGGCCGTTCGCTGCCGCTCTCGTGGGCGGGACCGTGAGTGACGCGGATCTTGGACTGGCCGTGCGGCAGTTCCTCCCAGTCGTCCATGAAGCGCGCGGCCAGGCCGTACTTGCCGGCGAGCGCGAGGAGTGTCCCGGTGCGGTAGTAGAAGTCCTCCCGCAGCACCTGGTGCTCCTCGCCCTCCGTGCGGTCGAAGGTGAAATCGAACCAGCCGCCGGGTGCGAGTATCCGGCCGACCTCGGCCAGGCACTCCTCGATGACCGGGAGCGGGGAGTGCGAGAAGACGCTGTGCGCGTGGACGACGTCGAAGTGGGCGTCGGGCAGAAAGCGCAGGGTGAGGTCGCGGACCGGCGTCAGCGTGGGCAGCCGCTTCTGCAACTCCATCTCCACGACGGTGTCCTGGGCGGCGAAGAGAATGTCGGGGGAGATGTCGATCCCGTAGTAGTGCCCCGCCTCCAGATGCCGGATGAACCGCCAGCCGGCGCGCAGATTGCCGCACCCGATCTCCAGCAGCCGGTGCTCGGGGCGCAGCCCATGGCCGACCAGGTAGTCGAACTGCATCGCCCCCAGCGCCAGCCACCGCTCGCGGCTGCTGCTGCCGACCGCCGCGTCGGGGTCGGCGCGGGTGTCGGAGCGCATCACCGCGCGGTAGTACGCGATGTGGTCCGGGCGGCGGCAGCGCAACCATGCGTCCCGGGCGGCCCGGGACATGTGGCGCGGCACCCTGCGCGGGTGGCGCAGCGCGTAGGCGATGCGATGCCCGAGGGCGGCTCGGTTGACGGTGACGTTCTTGGCCGGCACGCGGAGTCCTCTCGTGTCCTGTGCGAAACACCTCGTGCCGTCGCGGCGGTCGTGCCGCCGCGACGCGCAGGAGGTGTTCCCAGCCTGGTCGCGCGGGCGGCCGACGAGCGCTGCCGACCGGCTGCGATACGGACGCGGACCGGTGGACGGCGCTGTCAGCCGATCGGAGGTTGCGGTGGCGCGCCGGAGGCGGTAGGCACGCCAGGCATGGCGCAACGGACCGCGAGAAACGGACGGGTGAGGACATGAGGGGGCGGTCCGCGCTCCACGGTGAACGGACGGCCCCGGCGCCGGACGCCCGGACGGCGACGGCGATGGGTGTCGCCCCTGGCGAAGGCGACGGCCACCCGGCCCACCCTGCCGATCCCGACCGGCACTGGCTGACCCTGGTCATGCACGCCGCGTTCTTCCTGCTGCTCGGCTCGTCGCTGGCCCGCTTCCTGACCCGCGACGCCACCGACACCCGTACGGCATGGGTCCTCGTGCTGTTCGCCGTCTTCTGGCTGCTCTACGTCCTCGGCCAGTGGCTGGCGCCGGCGCCGCGCCCCGGAGCGCGCCCCACCGCCCGGCACCTTGCCTGGCTGGGCGCGGTGTCGGCGGTCTGGATCGTGCTCCTCGCGCTGGCGCCGAGCGCCACCTGGTGCGCGATGCCCCTGCTCTTCGCCGGGCTGCACGCGCTCCCGGCGCGGATCGCGGTGCCGGTGGTGGGCGTCCTCACCGCGCTGGTCGTCGCCTCCGAGATACGGGTGTCGGACGGGACGCTCAACCCCAACATGGTGGTCGCGCCGCCCGCCATCGCCGCCGTCGCGACCGCCGTGCTGGTCCATCTGCAACGTCAGGCCGCCCGGCAGCGCGCCCTGATCGACGACCTGGTCCGCACCCGCCGCGACCTGGCCGCCACCGAGCGGCGGGCCGGCATCCTCGCGGAACGGCAGCGGCTCTCCACGGAGATCCACGACACCCTCGCGCAGGGCCTGTCCAGCCAGCGGATGCTGCTGCAGGCCGCCGAACGCGTCTGGCGGGCGGACCCGGACACGGCCCGCGGGCATGTCCGGGACGCGGCCGAGATCACCTCGCGCAGCCTCGCCGAGGCCCGCCGGTTCGTCCACGACCTGGCCCCCGCCGACCTCGCCGGGCACACCCTGGCCGAGGCGCTGAGCGCACTGGCCGACCGCGAGAGCGGCGCCGGACTGACGGTCGCGTTCCGGCTCGACGGCGCCCCGAGCCCCCTGCCGGAGCGCGTCGAGGGAGCGCTGCTGCGCATCGCCCAGGGCGCGTTGGCCAATGTGCGCGAACACGCCGCGGCGACCCGGGCCGCACTGACCCTGACCTGGCTGCACGACCAGATCTCCTTGGACGTCGCCGACAACGGCCGGGGCTTCACCCCAGGCGGCACCCCGGGCCCCGCCACGGCCCACGACCGTGCGCGCGGCCACGGCCTGCCCGCCATGCGCATCCGGGCACACCAGGTGGGCGGCACGCTCACCGTGGAGTGCACACCGGGTGAGGGCACCGTCGTCTCGGTGGCCGTTCCGCTCACCCCGACCCCGTGAGGAAGACCGGCCCATGACCTGCCCCGAAAGCCCCGCGCCGATCCGTCTGCTGCTGTGCGACGACCATGCCGTCGTACGCGCGGGGCTGCGCGCGCTGCTGTCGAGCACCGACGGCATCGAGGTGGTCGCGGAGGCGGGCAGCGGTGAGGAGGCGCTCGCGATGGCCGCCCGGCTGCGGCCCGACGTCGTACTCATGGATCTTCAACTCGGCGACGGCATGGACGGTGTGACGGCCACCCGGCACCTGACGTCACCCGGGGAGGGGGATTTCGCCGTGCCGGGAACGCGGGTGCTGGTGCTCACCATGTTCGACACCGACGCCGACATCACCCGCGCCATCGAGGCGGGCGCCACCGGGTACCTGCTCAAGGCCGAGCGCCCCGAGGAGCTGTTCGCCGCGATCCGCAACGCCGCGTCCGGCCGCACCGCCCTGTCCGCGCCGGTCGCCGACCGCGTACTGGCCCACTTGCGCAGTCCCCGGCCCGCCCTCTCCGACCGTGAGCGCGACATCCTCGGGCAGCTGGCCCTCGGCCTGGGCAACCGGGACATCGCCCGGGCCCTGTTCATCAGTGAGGCCACGGTCAAGACCCATCTGGGCCGGATCTACGGCAAGTTGGGCGTCGAGACGCGAGCGGCGGCGGTGTCGGTCGCCAAGGAGCGACGCCTGCTGCCGTGACGACCGGTCACCGCAGCAGGCGTCGCCGAGGACCTCGGAGCGCTACGCCCGAGGCGCGTCCCCGAAGTCCGGGATCTCCAGCCTCGCCCCGCCCTGCCGCGCGGACTCGTGCGCGACGATGCCCGGCAGGGTGTAGCGGGCGGCGACCCAGGCGTTCACGGACGGCAGGGTGCGGGTGTTGACCGCGGTCACGAAGTCGTCCACCAGGAAGTGGTGGCTGCCCTCGTGGCCGTTGTGCAGGTGGTCGAACTCCCGGGGAAGCCGGGCCCGGTCGTGCACCGGAGCCGATCCCGAGGTGAAGGCGGCCCGGAGCGCGGGCGCGATGTGCTGAAGTGACGGATCGTCAGGAGCCAGGGTGGCCTTGGGCTCCAGCAGTTCACTGATGTCCTGCACGCCCTTCTTGTCCTGCCACAGCGCCACCGTGGCGAGCTGCTCCATGCTGGCGTCCGTTCCGAAGAACCGGAAACGCGACTCCCGGATCTGCGAGGGATAGCCGACCCGCCGGAACTCGTTGGTACGGAACGCTCCGCCACCCGCCACCTCGAACAGTGCGGTCGCGTTGGAGAAGTCGTTGCCGAACTGACTGACGCCCTTGTCGAAGACGCCGTCGCCGCGCTCGTCGACCACACCGATCGCCGACACGCTCGTCGCATGCGTCTGCCAGGCGCCGAGCACCCCGCCCACCGAGTGCGTCGGGTACAGCAGCGGGGGATAGCTGGCGGTCGCCTTCCAGTCCTCGCCGCCGCTGTACTGGTACGCCTCGTAGAACCCGAGGTCCATGTCGTGGACGTAGTCGCCCTCGGCGTAGAAGAGCCGCCCGAAGGCGCCGTCGGCGATCTGGTTGCGGGCGTGCACCGTCGCCGGGTTGTACTGGCTGGTCTCGCCCATCATGTACGTCAGCCCGGTCGCCCTGACGGCGTCGATGATCGCCGCGATCTCGTCCGTGCTGATCGCCATGGGCACGGCCGAGTAGACGTGTTTGCCGGCGTTGAGACCCTGGAGCACCAGCGGACCGTGCGTCCAGCGCTGCGTGAAGATCGCGACCGCGTCGACCGCCGGCGACTCCAGCATCGCCTCGTACGTGGGGAAGGTCCCGGACAGGCCTTCGGCGGCGGCGAGTTGCTCGGCCCGGTCCGGGAGGAGGTCGGTGACATGGACCTCGCCGACTCCCGGGTGAGCGAGGAACAGTTTGGCGAACTGGCCCGAGAACTGGCCGGCGCCGACGATGCCGAGGGAGAACGTCATGGAAGGCGTGCCCTTCACTGGTCGAGGATCAGGTTGATCTGGCTGTTGGTCTTGTCGAGACCGCTCACGGACGCGCCGTTGGCGAAGATGTCCTGCATGGCGGGGTGCATCAACGCGTACACGTCCGCCGCGTAGTTGGTGATCGGGTAGGAGAAGGTGGTGAAGTCCTTCTTGTCGGCGACCGGCTCGGTGAACGCCGTGACGTCGATGCCCTTCTTCTTGTAGGCGGCCACCGCGGCCTCGGTGCCGTCCGGGGTGGCGGGGAAGACGATGCCGTAGCTGCCCACGGTCTTCTGGCACGCGTCGGACGCCAGGTAGCGCACCCACTTCTTGGCGCCCTGCTTGTTGCGCGCGTGCCGGGTGACGGAGTCGGCGAGGCCGTTCATCATGGTCGCCCGCTTGCCGGTCGGGCCGAGGGGTGTGACGGCGGTGCCCGTGCGGATGCCCTTGAAGCCCGCGTATGTGGAGATCATCCAGGCGCCGTCGAACGCAGTTGCCGCCTTGCCCGCGGCCACCTGTGTATTGGCCTGGTTGGACTGGGAGTTGTAGTCGGTGAAGGGCGCCATGTATCCCTTCTTCGCGAGGCCGAAGTACCACTTGACGGTGGCCTGGAAGGTCCTGTCGTCATACCGGTAGGTGGTGCCCCAGCGCTGCTTGTCGGTGTAGGTCCAGCCCGCGGAGGCGGTGAAGGTGCTCCACTGGGTCTGTCCGTCGCCGTCGCCGCCGCCGTTGGTGGCCAGGCCGTACACCTTGACGTGGTGCCTGTCGAAGCCGGGTTCGTCGCCGCGCTTGCCGTTGCGGTCCACGGTGAGGTGGGCGATCGCCTTCTCGAAGCTGCCTCCGTCCTGGGGATTCCAGGAGAGGTCGTTGAGGTCCCCGGCCGACAGCCCGGCCGTCTGCGTCATCTTCTTGTTGTAGAAGAGGGCGACGGTGTCCCAGTCCTTCGGGGCGCCGTAGCGGTGGCCGTCCTGGCCCATCCAGTTGGCGGCGAGGCCCGGCTGGTAGGCGGAGTCGTCGATGCCCAGGTCGTCGAGCGGTTCCAGCACCTTCAGATCGGCGAACTGCCCGAACTTCTGGATGTGGTCGGTGAACACGTCCGGCTGGGTGCCCGCGATGAAGCTCGCCGTCAGCTTGGTCCAGTAGTCGTCCCAGCCCAACTGCGTGATGTTGACGTGCAGTCCGGGGTTCTGCCGCTCGAAGCCCTTGGCGCAGGCCTCATAGGCGGGAAGCTGGTTGGCGTCCCACAGCCAGTACGTCACCGTGTCGGCGGACGATCCGGCGGAGCCGCCCTTCGCGCACCCGCTCACCAGGGACAGCGCCAGCGCTCCGGTCAACGCCACGACCGTACGCGTACGATTTCGCATTCCGTCCCCTTACTTGATGCCCGTGAAGCTGATGGAGCCGACGATGCGGCGCGCGAAGACCCCGAAGAGCACCAGCATCGGCAGGGCGGCGATGAGTGTCGCCGCCATCAGGCCCGACCAGTCGACGCCGGACTGCGGAACCTGTGCCCGGAAGACGGCCAGCGCCACGGTGAGCACGCGCGAGCTGTCGCTGTAGGACACCATCAGCGGCCAGAAGTAGTCGTTCCACGAGGTGATGTACGTCAGCACGGCCAGCGTGAGGACCGGAGTGGACGCCATCGGCAGCAGCACCCGGAAGAAGATCCTGATCTTTCCGGCTCCGTCGAGAAGTGCGGCCTCCTCGACCTCGCGGGGCACGTTCATGAAGAACTGCCGCAGGAAGAACACCGCGAAGGGGGTCATGAACATCGTCGGCAGGGAGATTCCCAACAGCGTGTCCACCAGGCCGAGTTGTTTGATCAGCACGAAGTTCGGCAGCAGGGTGAAGATGGCCGGCACCATCAGCCCCGCGAGGAAGAGCCCGAAGACCTTGTCGCGGCCGCGCCAGCGGAGCCGGGCGAAGGCGTACGCGGCCATCGAGGAGAAGAAGATCTGACAGACGGTGATCAGTGTCGAGACGATCATCGAGTTGAGCAGGTAGCGCCAGAACACCAGCCCGCCGCCGGCGCCGCCCTCGGCGATCGCCTCCTTGGTGGACTGCAGGCCGAGCGCGCGGGCGAAACCGGAGCCGGTGAGGTCCACGGGCAGCGGATCGGTGGGATCGGCGTTGAGGCCGGCGTTGGAGGACAGCGCGGTGCGCAGGATCCAGTAGAACGGCAGCAGGGTGATCAGGACGATCGCGCCCATCGCGACCCAGGCCGCGATCCGGCCGAGGGAGGGGCGGCGCCTGAGCGGCCGTATGTGTGTCGGCGGCGTCGTTGCGGTCACGGCAGTCATGTCGACTCCTTCCGGTCAGCCGAGGTCGGTCTGCCCGGCCCGGGTGAGCCGGTACTGGACGAAGGTGATCGCGCTGAGCACGACGAGGAGGGCCACGGACATCGCGGACGCGTAGCCGAACTGGAAGCGGCCGAAGGCCGAGCCGTAGATGTAGTACTGCAGGACGTTGGTCGCGTTGGCCGGACCGCCCTGGGTGGTGACCGCGACCGTGTCGAACACCTGGAACGAACCGATCACCGTCATGATCAGCACGACCGCGAGCACCGGCCGCAGCAACGGCATGGTGATCCGACGGAACATCCGCCACTCGCTCGCCCCGTCGACCTTCGCCGCCTCGTACATCTCGTTCGGAATGGCCTGCAGACCGGCGAACAGCAGCAGTGCGGTGTAACCGACGTGCCGCCACACGTTGATCAGGGCGATCGTCGGGATCGCCCACGTGTCGTCGGCGAGGAACGGGATGCGGTCGAAGCCCAGCGCACCGATGATCTCGTTGCCGATGCCGAGCTGGGTGTCGAGGATCCAGAGCCATACGATGCCGGCGACGACGTTCGACATCAGGTACGGCGTGAGCACGATGCCGCGGAGCACCGCCGATTGCGTGAGCCGCTGGAGCAGCACGGCGATGGCGAGCGCGGAGACCGTCTGCACGCCGATGTTGATGAGGACGTACTCGACGGTGACGGTGAGCGAGTCCCAGAAGATGGGGTCGTGCACCATCCGCACGTAGTTGTCGAGGCCCACCCACTGCGCGGGGGTGAGCAGGTTGAAGCGGGTGAAGCTGAGGTAGATGCCGCGCAGCGTCGGCCAGAGCAGGAACACCAGGAAGCCCAGCATGGCCGGGGCGATGAAGAGCGCGGCGAGCGCCCCGTCGCCGTGCTCGGAGCCCGCTCGGACGCTGCGTGTCCTCGGCTTGGGCCGGGCCCCCGCGGCGTCGTGCAGCGGCAGATGTGACGGGGGACTGTTGGAGGCGACGGTCATGGGGAGACTCCCTCGGCGGCGGCTCGTCCTCGGGTCACTTACTTTTGCGGCGAAAGAATCCTGGCGTCAAGAGTCATGCGCACTTCTTTTCTGAGGGTGCTGTCGCCACCTGGGATGGCCTTCCTTGCTTTCCTCGGTACTTCTTAGTTCCATGACGAAAGAAATCGTGGCAGTCTGACCCTCATGACCACACGTGCCGCGTCCTGGCTGCCGCTGAGTCCCGGGGAGCGCTCGGTGGCGATCGAGGTGCTCGTCCACGGCCCGCTGTCGCGTACCGAACTCGCGCGACGACTGAATCTCTCGGCGGGCAGCCTCACCCGGCTGACCAAGCCGCTGATCGAGTCCGGCCTGCTGGTCGAGGTCCCCGAAGGCGGCGCCCTGGCCGAAACCCGGCAGGGCCGCCCCTCGCAGCCGCTGGACGTCGTCGCCGAGTCACGCTCCTTCATCGGCTTCAAGATCACCGACGACATGGTCTACGGCGTCGTCACCACCCTCAGAAGCGAGATCGTCGCCCGGTGCGACCGCCCGCTCACCACGCACGACCCGGCCGAAGTGGTCGACCTGCTGGGAGAGATGACCGCCGAACTCGCCGCCGCGCACCCCCGGCTCGCCGGGATCGGCATCGGAGTGGGCGGACTCGTCCAGGACCGGGCCGTCGTCGGGGAATCCCCCTTCCTGGGGTGGCGCGACGTCCCCCTGGCGGACCTCGTGGAGCAGCGCACCGGGCTGCCCGTGGTCGTCGAGAACGATGTCGCCGCGCTCGTGGAGGCGGAGAGCTGGTTCGGCGCAGGCCGCGGCCTCGACCGCTTCGTCGTCCTCACCATCGGTGCGGGCATCGGCTACGGACTCGTGCTGGGCGGCACACGGGTGCCCTGCGCCGAGGAGGACCGCGGCTTCGGCCGGCACTGGATCCTCAGCCCCCACGGACCGCTCACGCCCGATGGCGAACGCGGCAGCGCCGTCTCGCTGTTGACCATCCCCAACATCCGCTACCAGGTCCATGCGGCCACCGGCATCGACCGGACCTACGAGGAGATCCTCGCCCTCGCCGCCGCCGGGGAACCCATGCCGTTGCGCGTCGTCGACGAGGCGGCACGCGCGCTGGGCACGCTGGTCGCGCAGATCGCCAACTTCGCCATGCCGCAGAAGATCCTGCTCGCCGGAGAGGGCGTCGGACTCATGGACGTGGCCGGCCGGACGGTGCAGGAGACCGTCCGGGCGCACCGGCACCCGCTGGCCGCCCCGGTCGCCCTGGAGACCAAGGTGTCCGATTTCCACGACTGGGCGCGCGGAGCGGCCGTGTTGGCGATCCAGGTACTCGTACTGGGATCCGCCGAGGACTGAACTCGGCTCCCGCCGCGCGGTGATGATCGGGAGTGATCAGCTTCACGGTCCGTAATGTCCCGAGACGTACGATTACTCACAGCGCCTTCACGTCGATCCCCGTATGCTTCACACCATGTCCATCACTCCTGAATCCACTTCGGAGCGTTCCGCAGCCGAGGTCAACGAGGAGATCCGGGCCCTGTGGTTCCGCGCGGGCGGGACGCTGAACATCGATGAGCGGCGGGAGTACCAGCAGCTCGTCACCGAATGGGCGGCGGCCTCTCCTCGCCCCACCAAGGCGGCGTGACGCGGGGCGGAGCCCCGCTCCGGCCGCCCCCTCGGCCCCGGATCTCCGCCAACCGGCCGTCCCGGCTTCGCGACCACCGAACCCGGCCCCGCGGAGATCCCCCGATCGTCCGCCCCTCACCCCCAACTCTGTGAAAAGGCGCGGCGATAGCGGTTGCGTTCCTGCTCCGTGCGGATGTACCGCGTGGCCACCAGGGCGACCAGGCTTCCCGCGATGACCAGCAGGCCCGGACCGATGTTCTTCGGGTCCGTCAGCTGCGAGACCAGTGTCTGCGCCGTCCCCGAACTGCCGACCGCCTCGACCGATCCGGGCGCGACCGAACTCGGGGCGATGGCCGAACCCTGTGCGGCCGACGGCGCCGGAGAGGCCGCGGCGTTGCCGGAGTTCGCGGAGGCCTGCGGCAGCCCGGCCAGTTGGACGCCGAGCGTGCTCATGGCCTTGGTCACCGGCTGGAAGAACGTCGTACCGCCCGTCCTGCAGTCCCCGTTGCCGCCCGACGTCACGCCGAGCGCGACCCCCTCGGAGAACAACGGGCCCCCACTGTCCCCGGGTTCCGCGCACACGGTGGTCTCGATGAGCCCGGTGACGGTCCCCTCGGGATAGTTCACCGTCGCGTTGAGTGCGGTCACCTTGCCGTCGTGCATCCCGCTGGTGCTGCCGCTGCGGAAGACCCGCTGGCCGACCGTCGGATCGGCGGCGCCGATGATCCGCACGCCCTGACCACCACCGATGGCCACGACGTTGCTCCCGGCGCCGGCCTGCCCGCTGTCGTACTGGATCAGGGAGAAGTCGTTGCCGGGAAAGGCCTGCGTGATGGTCCGGCCCAACTGCTGGGAACCCTGGTTGTCGGCGAACCAGATGGACCCCGCGGGACCGCAGTGCCCGGCCGTCAGGATGAACGCGTTCTGGCCGTTGGTCACATTGAAGCCCGCCGAGCACCGCCCCCCGGTCGAGAACATCGGCTGAGCGCCGTTGAGCCGGGTGGTGAACGTGCCCTGGGTGCGCTCCATGCGCACCGACCCCCCGATGCCGTCGGCCACCTGTGTCAGCTTCGACCAGTCGGAGGCGGAGACCGTGCTGTCGGCCTGCACGACCACCTCGTTGTGGGTGTAGTCCACGGCCCACGCGGTGCCCGCCACCCGCGGCGCCGAACTCAGTGTCCGCGTCGCCGACTTGAGGTCCTCCATGCTGTGGTCCACGACCTTGGCGCGGGCCCCCGCCTTCTTCACCTCGGCCGCGGCACCCGCGTCGGTCACCGCGACCACGGGCCGGCCGTCGGTGGCGATCCAGCTTCCCGCGGTGCGGTTGGCGCCCAGACGCGTGACCAGGCCGCTCCCCGTGGAGCCGGCGGCCTGGGCGGAACTCGCCGTGGCACGCGACGTGTCGGAGGGTTCGCTCGCCATCGCGTGCGTCACCATCAGCCCTCCGCAGAGCAGTCCGCCGACGGCCGCGAATCGCGCCCCCCGTCGGACGATCCGTCGTCGTGCGTGCCTCATTCATGGCTCCCGAAGCCGAACTGCACGGCGTCACCACCGCAGGGGCCCCGGTCTTGAGCACCCTTCTCCCTTACGTGCGGTGACGCCACTGCGTTCACTGGGAAACGCCGCACATCGACGGCGTCCACCGTCAGAGCTTGCGGCCCACCCCGCCGAACATGGCGACCTCGTCCGGCTCCGCCCCACCGGTGTTCCCGGGGCGCCAACGGGAGCAGGAGAGGACGCCCGGGTCGAGGAGTTCGAGCCCGTCGAAGAAGCGGGTGACCGCCTCGGGGGTGCGCTGGGTCAGCTTGGGGGTGCCGTGCTCGTTCCAGAAGGCGACGGCGGCATCCACGTCGGGCATCTCGGGACTGGTGATCGTGTGGGAGAGGACCAGGTGGCTGCCCGACGGCAGGGCGTCCAGCAGGCGCCGCACGATGGAGTACGCCTCCTCGTCGTCGCCGATGAAGATGACGACGCCCAGGAGGACCAGGCCGATCGGCTGGCTGAAGTCCAGGGTCTTGGAGGCGTGTTCGAGGATGGCGTCCACATTGCGGAGGTCCTCGTCGAGGTAGTCCGTGCTGCCCTCGGGAGTGCTGGTGAGCAGGGCGCGGGCGTGCGCCAGCACCAGCGGATCGTTGTCGACGTACACGATCCGCGCGTCCGGGGCGAGCCGCTGGGCCACCTCGTGCGTGTTGTCCGCGGTCGGCAGACCGGTGCCGATGTCGAGGAACTGGCGGATGCCGCGGTCGGCGACCAGGTGCTGCACGGCCCGGCCCAGGAACATCCGGTCCGCCTGCGCGTAGTCGCCGATGCCCGGGTGCAGTTGGCGGATCTGGTCCCCGGCCGCCCGGTCGACCTCGTAGTTGTCCTTGCCGCCGAGCCAGTAGTTCCATATCCGGGCCGTGTGCGGCTGCGTGGTGACGATGCGGCTGCGTACCGACTCGGAGGGGTGTTCCGCGGCTGCCGGGTTCTCGGTCACGGGCTCAGCTCCTGGAGTTGCGATGAGGTCCTGAAATACGGTGTCAACCGGCAATCTAGACGGCCGAGTTGCTGCTTGCGCCCCTGGGGGAGTGATTGCCCTGTCGCGGAGGATCCCGCCGCGGTCGTCGCTCCGGACGAAGGACGCCTCGCCCAGCCGGAGTTCTTGCGGCCGGGACGCCCGGCTCATCCGGGCCGGCCGTCACGGCCCGCCCTTGCCTGTGGCCACGAACGGCACCCCGTGCCGGCCCGCCTGCCATCATGTGCCCATGCGAGTGCTGATGCCGGTCCCCGACCGCGATTTCGACGTCACCGAAGTGGCCGTGCCCTGGCGGCTTCTCACCGACGCGGGCCACGAGGTCGTCCTCGCCACCGAGCGGGCGGGCAGCAGGCCGGCGGCGGATCCGCGCCTGCTGACGGGCGTGCTCTTCGGGCAACTCGGCGCCGAGGAGGAACCCCGGCGGTTCTACCAGGAGCTCACGGCCTCACCGGAGTTCGCCGCCACCGTCTCCTGGGCGGACGTGAAGGTCGAGGAGTTCGACGGACTGCTGCTGCCGGGCGGCCACGCACCGGGCATGCGCCAGTACCTCGGCTCGGCGGCCCTGCAGCAACAGGTCGCCCGCTTCTGGGCACTTGGGCGGCCCGTCGGCGCCATCTGCCACGGCGTCCTCGTCCTCGCCCGCTCCCATGACCAGGCGACGGGCCGCAGCGTGCTGGCCGACCGGCGCACCACCTGCCTGCCCAAGTACATGGAACGCACGGCCTACCTGACCACGGCCTGGCGTCTGGGCCGCTACTACCGCACCTACCCCGCCTACGTCGAGGACGAGGTCAGGTCAGTCCTCGGCGCCCCGGACGCCCAGTTCGACCGGGGCCCGCGCACCCTGACCCGGCGCGGGACCGCCTCCGACGACACGCACGCCTTCGTCGTCGAGGACGGCCACTACCTCTCGGCACGCTGGCCCGGGGACGCCTACCTCTTCGCCCGCCGCTATCTCGCCCTGCTGGGGAGCCCCGCCGCGGGCTGAGGTCAGCTCGCCCCGTCTTCGGCGCGGGTGCGGGCCGCGACCTCCTTCGGCGACAGATACGCATCGGTGTTCTCGAAGTCCCGCAGGGTTCCCTGCCGGTCGGCGAGGAAGCCGGTGCGCACGAAGTCGTTGCCGGCGACCGCGTTGAGGAACCAGTTGGCACCGGTACGGAACCGGGCCGCCCCGGTGCGCAGCGCGTACAGGTGGTATCCGCGGGCCACGACCTGCGCGGGCAGGCCCTTGAGACCGATGCCGAGCGGCTTGGACACCGCGTCGTGGCCGCCGAGGTCGACGACCAGGCCGAGGTCCTTGTGCTTGTACGGCGTCGTGGACTGCCCGCGCAGCAGCGCCGTCAGGTTCTTCGCCGCGTGCCGTCCCTGCCGGGCGGCATGCTGGGCGGTCGGCACGCAGTACGAGCCGTCGCCCTTGACGAGGTCGGGCACGGCGGCCGCGTCGCCCAACGCGAACACCCCGTCCAGGCCCGGCACTTTGAAGTCGGGCTCGGCGACGATGCGGCCGCGCACGGTCTCGGCGCCCAGCGAGTCGACGAGCGGGCTCGCCGCGACACCGGCCGTCCACACCAGCGTCCGCGAGGGCAGCACGCGGCCGTCGGTGAGGGTGACCTTGTCCTCGGTGACGGAGGCGACGGACGTGCCGAGGGAGATCTCCACCCCGCGCTTGCTGAGCATCTGCAGCGCGGTCGCGCCCAGCTTGTCGCCGAGCTCCGGCAACAGCTTGGGGGCGACGTCGACCAGGTGCCACTTGACGAGGGACGGATCGATCCGGGGGTGGTAGCGCTTGGCCGCCGCGGTGGTGAGGCGCTGCAGACAGGCCACGGTCTCGGCGCCCGCGTAGCCGCCGCCGACCACCACGAACTGCAGTCGCGCCGCCCGCTCCTCCTCGTCCGAGGTGGCCGCGGCCAGGTCGAGCTGCGCGATCACGTGGTCGCGCAGATACACCGCCTGCGCCAGTGTCTTCATCCCCCGTGCCTCGTCCTGCAGACCGGGGATGTCGAAGGTGCGGGTCACACTGCCCGGGGTGAGCACCAGGTGGTCGTAGGGCAGGTCGACGAGGTCGCCGGTGATCTTGCGTACGACACAGATCTTGGACTGTGGATCCACGCCCACCACGCCACCCGGCAGCAACTCCGTGCGGCGCAGGATCCGGCGCAACGAGGGCGCCACGGACTGCGGGGTGACCACGCCGGAGGCGACATGCGGAAGCAGCGGCAGATAGAGCTGATAACCCGTCGGACTGACCAGGGTGACCCGGGCCTCGCCGGGGGAGAGCGAGCGCTCCAGCCCCCGCGCGGTCTCGACCCCGGCGAATCCGCCGCCCACGATCACGATGTTCGGTGCACCCATTGCAGCCGCCTCTCCTCTTTTGTGCCGGTACCGCGGCCCGCCTTCCGCGTGCCAAGGCTCACACGGGACGCCCACGCATGCCACCCCGCGTCGCGATCTCGTCGCGGCCGACGATCAGCGGCAGAAAGTCACTACCGAGGGGTAACTTTTGCGCCGCCTTCCGTACATCCTTGGGCGTGAACATGACGTGCGCGGGGGGCGTTCGAAAAACACCTCGCCGCTTCGCCGTGCGAAGACGTTGCGAAGACCTGCGAAGACCTGAGCAGGCCTGAGAAGGGGACGGTAATGACAGGACGTGGTGTGGGGCGCCGTATCGGCGCGGTCTCGGCGGTCGTGGCGCTGGGGATCGGAGGAACGGTCAGCGCAGCGGGGGCCGCCGTGGCGGCCCCGGCCGAGATCGCGGCGAGCGCGACGGCGACGCAGAGCGCCGACGTCGACTACGCCACCTGGCAGGGCGACGTCCAGGCCGTCATCGACCAGGCCACGCCCTACGTCGCGCAGCGCACCGCGCAGGCGTCCGGACAGAAGCTCGCCCTCGTCTTCGACATCGACAACACCACGCTGGAGACCGACTTCCACCCCTGGTACCAACTCCCCACCCCGGCCCTCAAGCCGTCCCTCGCGCTCGCCAAGTACGCGGCCTCCCGGGGCGTCGCCATCTTCTTCGTCACCGCACGGCCGGGCATCATCGCCGCCGAGACGAAGTGGAACCTGAAGACCGTCGGCTACCCCGTCTCCGGCCTGTACGCCCGTGACCTGCCCGACCTGTTCGACGAGGTCAGCGCCTACAAGACCGGCGAGCGGGCGAAGATCGAGTCCCTCGGCTACACGATCATCGCCAACATCGGCAACAACGGGTCCGACCTGGTCGGCGGCCACGCCGAGCGCACCTTCAAGCTGCCCGACTACGACGGCCAGTTGTCCTGACCCCGCTGCTCCCCGCTGTACCTGACCGAGCGCCCGGGCCTACGAGCCCGGGCGCTTAGACTCCGGCCATGAACGAGACCTCGCTGGACACGCTCGGGTCGGGCAAGTACCTGCTGATCACCAGCTACCGCAAGAACGGCACGGGCGTCGCCACGCCGGTGTGGGTGGTCCGGGACGGCGCGGCTCTGGGTGTCTGGTCCGCCGCGGACTCCTGGAAGGTGAAGCGGATCCGCAACCGGTCCGACGTCCTCGTGGGCCCCTGCGACCTGCGCGGCAACCCCACCGGTGACCCGGTGCCGGCCCGGGCCGAGATCCTCGGCCCGGCCGAGACCGCCGAGTACCGCCGGCTCCTCGCCCGCAAGTACGGTCTCCTCGGCCGCCTCACCCTTCTCGGCAGCCGTCTGCGGCGAGGGGAGAGCGGCACGGTGGGCATCCGCATCTCGTCGGCCGACATCTCGCAGGCCGACTGAGAACGCACACGCGAACGCCCCAACGCCTGTGAACGAACAGGGCGTTGGGGCGCTCGGCTGTCGAGGCGACGGTGGGTTTCACCCCTTGCGGACGTCCTCCAGCCGGACCGGACGGTGTTCCGCCAGCGACAGGGTGCAGGCCTCCGCGATCCAGCTCGCCTCGACGGCGTCGGCCACCGTGCACGGCGAGGCGGAGCGGCCGGCGACCACCTCGGTGAACGCGGTGAGCTCGGCGCGGTAGGCGTCGGCGAAGCGGTCCATGAAGAAGGTGTGGGGCGTGCCGGCGGGGAAGGTGACGCCCGGCTCCACGGAGCGCAGCGGCAGCCGGTCCTCCAGGCCCACGGCGATGCTGTCCTTCATACCGTGCAGTTCCAGGCGTACGTCGTAACCGCGCGCGTTGTGGCGGGTGTTGGAGATGACGGCGAGCGTACCGTCGTCGAGCGTCAGCACCGCCGACGCCGTGTCGACGTCGCCCGCGGCCGCGATGAACTCGGCGCCGCGGTTGCCGCCCGCCGCGTACACCTCGGTGACCTCCCGGCCGGTGACCCAGCGCACGATGTCGAAGTCGTGCACGCTGCAGTCCCGGAAGATGCCGCCCGACACGGCGATGTAGGCGGCCGGCGGCGGCGCCGGGTCCAGGGTCGTCGAGCGGACGGTGTGCAGCGGACCGAGCTCACCGCTCACCACCGCCTTGCGCGCGGCCACACATCCGGCGTCGAAGCGACGGTTGTAGCCGATCTGCACCTCGACCCCGCTGTCCGCGACAGCGCGCAGCACATCGAGGCTCTCCTCGACGGTCCGCGCCACCGGCTTCTCGCAGAAGACGGGCACCCCCGCCCGCACGGCGGCGAGGATCAGTGACGGGTGCGCGTCGGTGGCCGCGGCGATCACGATGCCGTCCACCCCGGAGGCGAACAGCGCCTCGGGGGAGTCGACCGCCTTCGCCCCGAACCGCTCGGCCGCCGAAGCGGCGGCCGCCGCCACCGGATCCGTGACCACCAGCGAGTCCACCGCGTCGAGCCCGGCGAGGGTCGAGGCGTGGAAGGCGCCGATCCGGCCGAGTCCCAGGATGCCGATACGCATGAGAAGTTGCTCCTTCGAGCCCAGGGGAGGGAGGGTGTGTGGGGGAGTGGATCTTGTACGCCCGCTGGCGCGGGTCAGTCGAGTCCGCCGACGACGTTCTGGTCCCAGTCGATGACCGAGCCGGTCACCACGCCGCTGCGGTCGGAGAGCAGGAGTACGACGAAGTCGGCGATCTCGTCGACCTGCCCGAGCTTCCCCATCGGCAGGGTCTTCGCCGCCTTCTCCCGCCAGTCGTCGCCCGCGCCGTGGAACGCGCGCTGGATGGCGTCCTCGCCCTCCGTCTCGGTCCAGCCGATGTTCAGGCCGTTGATGCGGATCCGGTCCCAGCGGTGGGCGTGCGCGGCGTTGCGGGTGAGGCCCGCGAGTCCGGCCTTGGCGGCGACGTACGGCGCGAGGAAGGGCTGCCCGCCGTGCTCGGAGGACGTGATGACGTTGACGATCGTGCCCGGCGCTCCGCGGTCCACCAGATGGCGGACCGCCGCCTGCATCGCGAAGAAGGGCGCCCGCAGATTGATCGCGATGTGCGCGTCGAACAGCTCCGGCGTGGTGTCGAGGAGCGAACCGCGCGAGGTCAGACCCGCCGCGTTGACCAGGCAGTCGACCCGCCCATGAGCGGCCACGACCTGCTCGACGGCGCCCTGGGCCTGCGTGGGATCGGAAAGATCGGCCCGCACGAAGAGAGCGCCGGTCCGCGCCGTCAGCGGCTCGGCGACCTCGGCGCGGCGCCCCGTGAAGGCGACGGTCGCGCCCTCACGTACGGCCGCCCGCACGATGCCCGCGCCGACGCCCTGACTGCCGCCGTTCACGAGCACGACCTTGTCCCGCAGAAGTCCCTGGAGTCCCATGGGTGTTGGCTCCTTCAGTTCGTGCGGCGCGCGGCGCCGGCTCTGAGTTCCTGACGCAGCCGCTGCGGGGTCCAGCCCTCGGCGACGGCCTGCAATACGGTGTCCGCCTGGGACGGCGGCGCGAGTCCGCCGACCGGCGGGTCGAGATCCAGGTCGGTCGGGAAGGGATAGCCCTCGGCGCAGGCCGCGATCACCCGGCGCAGCCACCCCTCGTCGGCGCCCTCGTCCTTGCGGCGCAGCAGGACCGGGAAGAGCGCGTTCGCCGTCGCCTCCCGGTCGGCACTCTCCATCGCCCGGCCGAAGGCGGAGGAGATCTGCAGGAGGTTCGCCATGCGTCGGATGCCAGCCGAGCGGTTGTGACCGGCCGCGTGGAAGAGCGCCGGGTTGAAGAAGACGGCGTCGCCCTTGTCCAGCGGGAGCTGCACGTGACGGTCCGCGAAGTACTCGATGAACTCGGGGCGCCGCCAGGCGAGATAGCCGGGCTCGTACTTCTGCGAGTGCGGCAGGTACAGCGTCGGGCCGGACTCGACGGGCATGTCGCAGTGCGCCACCGCGCCCTGGAGCGTCAGGACGGGGGAGAGCCGGTGCACATGGGCCGGATATGCCGCCGCCTGTTCCTGGGAGAGGAAGCCGAGGTGGTAGTCGCGGTGCGGGCGCTGCGCCGCTCCTGCCGGGTTGACGACGTTGACCTGCGAGGTCACCTGGTAGCCGGGTCCGAGCCAGGCCTCGGCCGGCAGCGCCGTCATGTCGTTCGCGTAGTAGTCGGCGAACACGTCGGGCGCGCGGACGGCCAGTTTGTCGAGAGCTCCCCACACCCGGTCGTTGTCCCCCGGCTTGGCGAAGTGGTCGCCGCGGGCCCCGCCCGTCGCCCGCTCCTCCTCGATCAGCGCCTCGAAGACCTCGGTGGCCCGGTCCACGACCGCGGGTTGCGCGAACGCCCGTTTGAGGACCACGATGCCCGGCCCGTCCAGCAGAGCGCGCACGAACTCGTCCTGGACCGCCCGGCGGCCGGACGCGGTGACGACGGACTCGCGGATCCGGTCACTGTCGTAGAGCAGGACGTTCTGCTCGACCGCCTGGGCGGCGGGATAGGCGTGCGGCTCGGTGCGCTGCTCGACCAGCGCGCGGAAGTCGTCGAGACGGCAGTCCGCGTCAGTCAGCCAGGTCCGCGCTCCCGGGGCGTTCGCAGACATCAGGAATCCTTTCGAAAGACTCGGTCATGTGCCAGTCTCATGACCTCGAGCCCCTCATTCAATGCACGCAAGTCCATCAAAAACCCCTCAACGAAGTCCAGGACGCAGCCATGGCACACCCGTATCCGATCAGGGAGATCGCCCGTCAGGCCGGCCTGAGCCAGGCCACCGTCGACCGGGTCCTCAACGGGCGGGGCGGCGTAAGGGAGAGCACCGTCCGCGAGGTGCGCCAGGCCATCGACGATCTCGACCGTCAGCGCACTCAGGTGCGCATCGGGGGCCGTACGTTCATGGTCGACATCGTGATGCAGACACCGGACCGGTTCTCCGCAGCGGTGCGCGACGCCCTGGAGGCGGAACTGCCGTCCCTGCACCCCGCCGTCGTGCGCTCACGCTTCCACTTCCGGCAGACCGGACCCGTCGCGGAGCTCATCAGGGCCCTGGAAAAGATCGCCAGGCGCGGCACCCAGGGAGTGATCCTCAAGGCGCCCGACCTGCCCGAGGTCACCGCGGCGGTCGGGCGGCTGGTTGCCATGGGTATCCCGGTCGTCACCCTGGTCACCGATCTGCCGGGCAGCGCGCGGCTCGCCTACGTGGGCATCGACAACCGGGCGGCCGGCGCCACCGCGGCCTACCTGGTGCGGCAGTGGCTCGGCGACCGTCCCGGCAGCGTGCTCACCACGGTCAGCCGCGGCTTCTTCCGCGGTGAGGAGGAGCGGGAGATGGGCTTTCGCGGCGCCCTGCGCGAGGCGGCGCCCGCGCGGCGCCTGGTCGAGGTCACCGGCAGCGACGGCCTGGACGCCACCCAGCGCGAACTCGTCCTGGCCGCCCTCGAACAGGACCCGGAGATCAACGCGGTCTACTCCATCGGCGGTGGCAACGCGGCGACCGTCGAGGCCTTCGACGCGCTCGGCCGCGACCTCCACGTCTTCGTCGCGCACGACCTGGACCATGACAACCTCCGGCTGCTGGGGGAGGGGCGGCTGTCCGCCGTGCTCCACCACGACCTGCGGCAGGACATGCGCCGGGCCTGTCAGACGATCATGCGGGCCCACCACGCGCTGCCCGACGAAGGGCCCTTCCTCCCCTCGGCGATCCAGGTGGTCACTCCGTACAACATGCCGCCCGGGGCGACGGCGATGCCTTTCACCGGCTGACGGAGATCCCCTTGCCGTTTGCCGTTTGCCGGATGCGGCGCTGTGGCGTCGGCGGCGCAGGTGGCGGGGCCATCGGAGCCGTCCGGTACGGGAGTTGGCCGGATGTGTTCTGCGCGAAGCGTTGACTAGAAAGCGCTTGCCCCTTACGTTCCCGTTCAGCAGCGTGACTCATGTACGTCATCGCATGTACGAGATATGAGATCTCGGAGCCGCACCACCTGGGGAGTGCACACCCCAGTCTCGTCGCACCCCGTTCTTGGGTGTCGCTGCATGTTGCGCGAAGTTCAACATGGCGTACGTCGTTCGCGAATATGACCCACGGATTCCCCCCGAAGGGACACACCCGCATGCGTACTCTCCCCCCACACCTCCCCCCACGGAAGCGCTCCCGCCGGCTGTTCCTGGCGACAGCCGCGGCCGGGGCCCTGGCTGTCGGCACGGCCCTCGTCCTCCCGCAGAGCGCGGGAGCCGCCGAGACCGCGCCGATCGGCTTCGGCGCCGGGACCACCGGCGGGGGCGGCGCGTCCTCCGTCACGGTCAGCACGCTGGCCGCGTTCAAGACCGCGGTCACCGGCAACACGGCGAAGGTCGTCAAGGTCAACGGCCTGATCTCGCTGAGCGGTCAGGTCGACATCGGCTCCAACACCACAGTTTTGGGCGTCGGTTCGTCGTCCGGGTTCACCGGCGGCGGGCTGCGTCTAAAGAAGGTCACCAACGTCGTCGTCCGCAACCTGAACATCAGCAAGCCGGTCGCGCCGGCCGACGGCATCACCGTCCAGGCGTCGACGAAGGTGTGGATCGACCACAACGCCTTCTCGGCCGACCGCAACCACGACAAGGACTACTACGACGGTCTGCTCGACATCAATCACGGCTCCGACTACGTCACGGTGTCCTGGAACACCTTCAAGGACCACTTCAAGGGCTCGCTCGTCGGCCACAGCGACAACAACGCGAGCGAGGACACCGGGCATCTGCGGGTGACGTACCACCACAACTGGTTCAACAACGTCAACTCCCGCATCCCCAGCCTGCGGTTCGGCACGGGGCACTTCTACGACAACTACGTCGTCGGGGCCGAGACCGCGGTGCACCCGCGCATGGGCGCTCAGATGCTCGTCGAGAACAACGTGTTCCGCTCCACGACGGTCGCCGTCACCACGAACCGCGACAGCGATGTGGACGGCTACGCCAATCTCCGCGGCAACGACCTCGGTGGAGCCGCCACCGAGATCTCCCGGGTGGGCACGTTCACCAGCCCGCCCTACAGCTACACCGCCGAGCCCGCCTCGTCCGTCGTCGCCTCGGTGACGTCCGGCGCGGGCGCCGGAAAGCTCTGACCACCCCCCCTCTGGAAGAAGGCATCGGGACATGACTTCACCAGTACGTCCGCGCCCGCGAAGGCGCGCGCTCACCGGAGCCCTGGCCGCACTCGGGCTCTCGACTGTCATGATCATGACAGAAGGCGCTCTGACTCCGGCGAGCGCCGCGACCTGGCCCACCCCCAACGGCAGTCAGGCGGTCTCCTCCACCATCCCGGTCTCCGGCACCAAGGACTACGGGATGAAGCGCCTCTACGGCAGCGGTGACCTCGGCAGCGACAGCCAGGACGAGGACCAGGGGCCGATCCTGGAACTGGCCCCCGGCACGGTCCTGAAGAACGTCATCATCGGCGCGCCCGCCGCGGACGGCATCCACTGTCTGGGCAGCTGCACGCTGCAGAACGTCTGGTGGGAGGACGTCGGCGAGGACGCGGCGACGTTCCTCGGCTCGTCGTCGTCCAACGTCTACACCGTCTCCGGCGGCGGCGCGAAGGAAGCCAGCGACAAGGTGTTCCAGTTCAACGGGGCCGGAACGCTCAACGTGTCGAACTTCGCGGTGAAGAACTTCGGTACCTTCGTCCGCTCGTGCGGCAACTGCAGGACGCAGTACAAGCGGAAGATCAATCTCAACACCATCGAGGCGACCTACAAGGGCAGCAAGCTCGTCGGCATCAACACCAACTACGGCGACAGCGCGACCCTGAAATCCATCAGGATCCTCGGGGACACCAGCAAGAAGATCATCCCCTGCCAGAAGTACATCGGGAACAACACGGGCAAGGAGCCGACCACCAACGGCAAGGACGCCGACGGTACTTACTGCAAGTACGCGGCCTCCGACATCACCTACGGCTGACGGTCCTTCCCCTTGGTGACTGGGCGAACCGGCCCTGCACGCCGGTTCGC
>NZ_JBEXDZ010000061.1:0-49050 GCF_040606085.1 Streptomyces sp. NPDC005485
CACGACCGGGAAGGGCTGTGCGCCCGGTCGTGGGGGCCCATCGCCGATTCGCCACAACCGCCGGGGGCCGGGGCCTGGGCGCCCGGGTCGCCGTGCTGTCCGCCGCGGCCACCGCGGCCGCGGCCCTCGGCGCCGTACCGGCCGGCGCCGCGCCGCAGGACGACACCCGGGCCGAGGTGGACCGCCTCTACGAGCAGGCCGAGAAGGCCACCGAGGCGTTCAACAAGGCCGACGAGCGCGCCGACGCGCTGCGCGAGCAGGTGTCCACGGCCCAGGACCGGATCGCCCGGCAGCAGGAACGCATCAACACCATGCGGGACGCGCTCGGTTCGCTCGCCGGGGCCCAGTACCGCTCCGGCGGCATCGACCCCTCCCTCGCGCTGCTCTTCTCCGACGACCCGGACGACTACCTCGACAAGGCCGCCGCGCTCGACCGCATCACCGTCCACCAGGCCGGCGAACTGAAGGACCTCGAAAGCGCCATGCGCGACCTCGCCCAGGAGCGTGCGGAGGCCACCGGCAAGCTCGCCGACCTGGAGAAGAGCCGCAAGGCCGTCACCCGGCACAAACGGACCGTCGAACGCAAGCTGGCCAAGGCGCGGCAGCTGCTCAACCAGCTGCCGTCCGCGGAACGCGCCGCCTACGACCGGGCCTCCCGCTCGACCCGCGCCGACATGCCGGACCTCGGCGCCGGCGCCCCCTCCTCGGACCGCGCGGCGGCCGCCATCGCCGCGGCCCGCTCCGCCCTCGGCCGCCCGTATGTGTGGGGTGCCAACGGCCCCGGCGGCTTCGACTGTTCGGGCCTGATGCAGTGGTCGTACGCGCAGGCGGGCGTCGGGCTGCCGCGCACCTCGCAGGCGCAGCGGTACGCCGGACGGCAGGTGCCGCTCTCCCAGGCGCAGCCCGGCGACCTGATCGCCTACCGCGACGACGCGAGCCACATCGCGATGTACATGGGCAACGGCCAGGTGATCCACGCCCCCTATCCGGGCGCGCCCGTGCGCTACGACCCGGTCGGGATGATGCCGGTCTCGTCGGTCACCCGCGTCTGACCGGACGGGGGTGAGGCGCCGTACGATCTGAAAGGTGGCAGGTCGAAGGCGTACGTCGCGAGCGGGGTTCTCCCTGGTGCTGCTGTTCGCCGTGCTCGTCGGCTGCGGAGGCGGTCAGGGCTCGGACAGTGTGTCCGCGGATGTGCGGCGGGTGCTCGACCGGCGGGCGCTGGCGGTTCTCGACCGGGACGAGCCGGCGTTCCGGGCCACCGGTCAACAGGGCGCCGGGGTCGAGGAGTTCGGGAACCTGGACCGGGTCCCGCTGGCGGCCTGGTCCTACCGGCTGACCGGGGTGCACCGCTCGGGCGACCGGGCGACGGCGGACACGGAGCTGCGCTACCGCATCGACGGCTACGACCACGCGCCCGTCACCGCGGCCCGCACGCTGACCCTGACCCGCCACGACGGTGGCTGGTACGTCGTGTCCGACGAGCCCGCGAAGAAGACCGGCGAGCAGCTGTGGGACCAGGGGGACGTCCTGGTCGCCCGGGGAAAGCACAGCCTCGTGCTGGGGGTCGGGCAGTCGCAGGAGGCGCTGCGCGGCTACGCGGACCTGGCGGACCACGCGGTGCCCGCGGTGTCGGACGCGTGGGGCACGGACTGGGCGCGGCGCGACGTCGTGCTCGTACCGGACTCGCTGGACGACATGGCGGGGCTGCTCGGGGCGTCCGCGTCCGGGTACCGGGGGATCGCGGCGGTCACCACGGGGGAGGCGGGCGGTTCGGCGAAGGCGCCCGCGGACCGGATCATCGTCAACCCGGACGCGTACGGCGTGCTCGGTGACTTCGGCCGGCAGGTCGTGCTCACCCACGAGACCACGCACGTCGCCACCCGCGCCCGCACCACCGCCGCCACGCCCCTGTGGCTCTCCGAGGGGTACGCGGACTGGGTCGGCTACCGGGGCAGCGGCCGCACCGCGGCGCAGGCCGCGCCCGAGCTCCAGCGGGCCGTGCTGGACGGGCAGGTGCCGGCCGGGCTGCCGGACGACGCGGCCTTCGGGTTCAGCGGGAGCGCGACGGAGCTGGCCAAGGCGTACGAGGGCGGCTGGATGGCCTGCAGGCTGATCGCGGACCACTGGGGCGAGGTCCGCCTCAACGACTTCTACCGCGCGGTCGGCAGCCACCGGAAGCGGCCGGGCGCGGTCGAGGACGCGCTGCGGGACGTGCTCGGGACGACGCCGGAGAAGTTCACCGCGCGGTGGCGGGACTATCTCCGGGCTCAACTCGGCTGATCCAGCAGGCCGATGGCCTCCGCGAGCCACTTCCGCTCGGCCTCGCCCGTGGCGCGCGCGACCCGCAGCATGCCCTGCCGGAAGAGGTCGCCGGCCTCCTCCGCCCTTACGGGGCTGCCGTCGCGGTAGAAGAAGCTGGCCGGTGTCTCCAGGAAGTCCAGCCGGCGGCGGAGCACCGCGGACTGCTCGGCCGGGTCGGGCAGATGGCGCAGGAACGCCAGCAGTGTGTTGAAGCGCACCTGGTCGGTGATCTCGGCCTGCTTGGGCCGGCGCAGCCGCTCCAGGAGATCCTCGCGGCCCTCCTCGGTGAGCGACAGGATGCGGCGCGGGGCCGCGCCTGCGCCGGGTTCCTCGTGTTCGTCGAGCTTGCCCGCGGCGATCAGGCGGTTGATGGCCGGGTAGAGGGCGCCGTCGCTCACCGGGCGGACGTGGCCGCTGAGGGCCTTGATCCGCTCCTTCAACTCGTAGCCGTGCAGGGGCTCTTCGTGGAGAAAGCCGAGGATCGACAGTTCCAGCACGGGATCAGCTCCTTCTCGCGGGGCGCTTGCGGGCGTCGTATCAGCATGATACCTCTTATCGAGCTACCTCTAAACGATGTAGCTCGTATCGAGGGGGCTCCGTGAACACCCACCGAAAGCAGCTCGTCGCACTCGCCCATCCCGTCTACTTCTCCCTGCTCGCCTCCGTCGCCGCCGGGATCATCAACACCGTGTGGGTCTCGCGGCTCGGGGGCGCGGCCGTCGCCGCCGTGGCCGTCGCGACGAACACCGAGAACGTGCTGCTCGGGGTCGCCCTGGTCTTCGCCTCCGGGACGACCGTGCTGGTCGCGCACGCCCGGGGGGCCGAGGACCCCGGCGCCCTCCGGTCGGCCGTACGCGGCGGCTGGGCCCTGTTCGCGGTGGTCACCCCCGTGGTCGCCGTCGGCGGCCTGGTCCTGCGCGAACCCCTCGCACGGCTGGTCCTGGGCGGCGCGGGGCCCGCCCTGACGCTCGCCGTGCAGTACTTCGCGATCTCCCTGCCCGGCATCGCCGTCTTCTTCGCCCAGCAACTCGTCGACGGCATCCTCAAGGGCACCGGCGACACCCGCACCCCGATGTGCCTGGCCCTGCTCGCCAACGGACTGATCCTGGGCCTCGACCCGCTCCTCATCCACCTCTACGGCGTCCGGGGCGCCGCCGCCTCCACCGTGCTGTGCCGCGCCGCCGCCCTCGCCGTCGGGCTGTACGTGCTGCGCCGCAACGCGCTGCTGCGCACGGCGGCGGACGTCCGCCCCGCCGAGAGCACCGGAGCCGCGCTGCGCCGGACCCTGCGCACCGGCCTGCCGATGTCCGCCGACTTCACCGTGCGCCAGGGCGGCGCGCTCGTCCTGGTCGCGATCGTGGCCAGGCTCGGAGTGACCGCCGTGGCGGCGTACTCCATCGCCTACAAGGTCATGTACATCGCGACCATGGCCTTCTACTCCGTCCGGCAGGCCGCCTCGATCCACACCGCGCACCTGCGCGGGGCGGGCCGCGACGAACGAGGCGCCGTCGGACGGCAGGCGGTGCTCGTGTCGGGAGCCGTGGGCCTTGTCGCCGCGGCCCTGCTCTGCGTCCTCGCCCCCTGGATCATGCGGGCCTTCGGCGCCGGACCCGACGTCGCGCACGAGGGCGTGCTCCTGCTCCGCTGCATCGGCCCCTATCTGCTGCTGATGGCCTGCTTCATCGCGGTCGGCGGGGTGTTCGAGGGAAGCGGCGGCGCGCCGCTCCTGCTGCGCGTGACCCTGCTCGGCACGGCGGTCCAACTCCCGCTCGCCCACGCCCTGTCGGGGCTCGGCCTGCCCGGGATCTGCCTCGCCATGGCGCTCTCCACGACCGTGCAGTGCGCGGCGGTCGCGGTGCTCCTGCGGCGGGCCGGGCGCGCCCGGGATCACGGCGAGGCGAGTGTCTCCTTGGTGCGGGCGGCCTGAGCGGGCACGGTCGGGGCCGGCTGCGACACCGTGCCCCGCCACAGCTCCCGGGCGGCGAGCAGCGCGGCGAGGACCAGCAGGCCGTTGCGCGCGAACAGCAGGGTGAGGCCCAGCGCGTCGCTGAGGACCACATGGTCGAACCAGACGGGGAACTCCAGCACGGTCACCAGGCACGCCGCCACCACCAGGCCGGCCGGCAGCGCCATCCGGCTGCCCCGGAAGCACAGGCTGACGGCCGCGAGCCCGACCAGCCACACCAGGTACTGCGGGCTGATGACCCGGCTGGTCGCGGTGAACATCAGCACCGCCACGAACGCGGCGTCGGCGAGCGTGTGCGGCAGGAAGTGCCTGGCGCTCAGCCGCCACAGCAGCAGCCAGCCGAAGGCGACCGCGGTGAGCCCCAGCGCCGCCGTGCTCACCACGTCGACGTACTTCCCGACGAACTCCACGGAGCCGTAGTTCAGCACCACCTCGCCGTCCCAGCCGAAGTGCCGGGCGACATGGAAGACGAGGGAGCCGAGCGACTCCACCTCGGTGCCCCGCTCGCGCTGGAAGGTCAGAAAGGCGAAGGCGCCGGGCATCGCCGCCGTGAACAGCACCGCCGTCACGGCGACGGTCACCGCGGCCGAGGCCCACGCCGCCCCTTTGCGCACCCCCACCAGCAGCAGCACCGGCCACACCTTCAGCAGCGCGCCGAGGCCCGCCAGCGCCCCCATCACCCGCGGGTGGCGCGCGCCGGCCAGCAGTGCGGCCACCGCCACCGCCGTCACCATCACGTCGTAGCGGGCGTACACGGTCGGGCCGAGCAGCGGGACGCCCACCACCCACACCCAGGCGCCGCGCGGCGACTTGCCCGGACGCAGGCCCGCGTACTGCAGCAGACAGAAGACCAGCAGGTCCGCGAGGAAGGCGAGGACGAAGAACGCCGAGGCGTAGTCGAGGAAGGGCAGCAGTGCGGGGGAGAGGATCGCGAGCGCGGCGGCGGGCGGGTACTGCCAGGTGACGTCGTCGAGCGGGAAGGTGCCGGTGCGCAGGACGTCGTACCAGCCCTGGTAGATCACCGACACATCGGTGGTGACGTCCGGGCCGGGGAAGAGGAACACCTTGAAGACGAAGAGCAGCAGCGCCAGCCTGGTCAGGCCCCAGACCGCCGGCAGCCCGTACGGGAGCCTTGTCCCCCTTGCGCCCGTCATGACCACCTGACCCTTGTTTGCGTCGATCTTGTGGATTTCGCTGAGTCATGATGGCGTGCCGTGCTGTGCGAGAGCCATGAAGCGCGGCCGTACGGAGCTGTGAGTGCGTCCGGGGACGGGTTCGGTAGGGTCGGGCGCGATGCACAAGACCCTGATCGTGACCAACGACTTCCCGCCCCGGCCGGGCGGCATCCAGGCGTTCCTGCACAACATGGCGCTGCGCCTGGACCCCGAGCGGCTCGTCGTCTACGCCTCCACGTGGAAGCGGGGCCGTGAGGGCGCCGAGGCGACGGCAGCCTTCGACGCAGAGCAGCCCTTCCCTGTCGTACGGGACCGCACGACCATGCTGCTGCCGACACCCGCGGCGACCCGGCAGGCCGCCGGTCTGCTGCGCGAACACGGCTGCACGTCGGTGTGGTTCGGAGCGGCCGCCCCGCTCGGGCTGATGGCGCCCGCGCTGCGCCGGGCGGGCGCCGAGCGGCTCGTCGCCACCACGCACGGCCACGAGGCCGGCTGGGCGCAGCTCCCGGCGGCGCGCGGGCTGCTGCGCAGGATCGGCGAGTCCACGGACACGATCACCTATCTCGGCGAGTACACGCGCTCGCGCATCTCCTCCGCGCTGACGCCGGCGGCCGCCTCCCGGATGGTCCAACTGCCGCCCGGCGTCGACGAGAAGACCTTCCACCCCGGATCGGGCGGCGACGAGATCCGGGCGCGGCTCGGGCTCACCGACCGGCCCGTCGTCGTCTGCGTCTCACGGCTGGTCCCGCGCAAGGGGCAGGACACGCTGATCCTCGCCATGCCGCGCATCCTCGCCAGGGAGCCGGAGGCGGTCCTGCTGATCGTCGGCGGCGGCCCGTACGAGAAGGAGCTGCGCAGGCTCGCCCGGGAGACCGGGGTGGCGGGCGCGGTGCGCTTCACCGGCGCTGTGCCCTGGAGCGAGCTGCCCGCCCACTACGGCGCGGGGGACGTCTTCGCCATGCCGTGCCGCACCCGCCGGGGCGGGCTCGACGTCGAGGGGCTCGGGATCGTGTACCTGGAGGCGTCCGCCACCGGACTGCCCGTGGTCGCCGGCGACTCGGGCGGCGCGCCCGACGCGGTGCTCGACGGCGAGACCGGCTGGGTCGTGCGCGGCGGCTCCCCGGAGGAGGCCGCCGACCGCATCGTCACGCTGCTGGGCGACCCCGAACTGCGCCGCCGCATGGGCGAGCGGGGGCGCGAGTGGGTCGAGGAGAAGTGGCGCTGGGACCTGCTGGCGGAGAGCCTGAAGACGCTGCTGTAGGCATTTCGGCCCGTCCGGCGTTTGAGAACGAGCGCGTCAGCGCGATGCAGGGGGAGAGGGCAGGGCTCGGGTCCTCGCTCACCGAGGCCCCGCGCCCTGATCCAACAGCACCAACAGCCCGCCTACTTCTGGTAGAGCGCCTCGATCTCGTCCGCGTAGTCCTTCGCGACCACGTTGCGCTTGAGCTTCAGCGACGGCGTGAGGTGCCCCGACTCCTCGCTGAACTGGGCGCCGAGGACACGGAACTTGCGCACCGACTCGGCCTTCGACACCGCCGCGTTGCCGTCGTCGATGGCGGACTGGATCGTGGCGAGGAGATCGGCGTCGTCGCGCAGCGACACCGCGGTGGAGTCGGCCGGTTTGCCGTGCTCCGCGGCCCAACGGCCCAGGAACTCCTCGTCGATGGTGACCAGCGCGCCCACGAACGGCCGCCCGTCGCCCACCACCATGCACTCCGCGACCAGCGCGTGCGCGCGGATGCGGTCCTCGATCACGGCCGGGGCGACGTTCTTGCCGCCCGCGGTGACGATGATCTCCTTCTTGCGGCCGGTGATGCGCAGGTAGCCGTCCTCGTCGAGGGTGCCGATGTCACCGGTGTGGAACCAGCCGTCGGCCAGCGCCTCGGCGGTCGCCGCCTCGTTGTTCCAGTAGCCCTGGAACAGGTGCTCGCCGTGCAGCAGCACCTCGCCGTCGTCGGCGATCCGCACGACCGAGCCGGGCAGCGGCTGGCCGACCGTGCCGATCTTCGTGCGGTCCCAGGGGTTGAACGCGGTCGCCGCACAGGACTCGGTCAGGCCGTAGCCCTCCAGGACCGTGAAGCCGATGCCGCGGAAGAAGTGGCCGAGGCGCTCGCCGAGCGGCGCGCCGCCGGAGATCGCGTACTCGCCCTTGCCGCCGAGCACCGCGCGCAGCTTGCTGTAGACGAGCTTGTCGAACGTCTTGTGCTTGATCTTCAGGCCGAGCGACGGACCCGAGGGGGCGTCCAGCGCCTTGCTGTAGGCGATCGCCGTGTCCGCGGCCTTGTCGAAGATCTTGCCCTTGCCGTCCGCCTGCGCCTTGGCGCGCGCCGAGTTGTAGACCTTCTCGAAGACGCGCGGCACACCGAGGATCAGCGTCGGCCGGAACGAGGCCAGCTCGTCCGTGAGGTTCTTGATGTCCGGGACGGTGCCCAGCTTGATCGGCGCCATCATCGGCGCGATCTGCACGAGCCGCCCGAAGACGTGTGCGAGGGGGAGGAAGAGCAGGACGGAGCACTCGCCCGTGCGGAAGAGCGGGCGCAGGCGCTCGACGACGTTGCCGCACTCGGCGAAGAAGCTGCGGTGGGTGAGCACACAGCCCTTGGGGCGGCCGGTGGTGCCGCTCGTGTAGACGATGGTCGCCGGGTCGTCCGCCTTGGCGATCGAGCTGCGCTCCTCGACCGTCTCCTCGCTGACGCCCTTGCCCGCGCGGCCCAGCTCCTCGACGCCGCCGCCGTCGATCTGCCAGACGTGCTTGAGGGCGGGCAGCCGGTCGCGCACCGACTCGACGGTGGCGGTGTGCGTGTCCAGCTCGACGATGCAGGCGGTCGCGCCCGAGTCGCTGAGGATCCACTCCACCTGCTCGGGCGAGCTGGTCTCGTACACCGGCACGGTGATTGCGCCCGCGCTCCAGATCGCGAAGTCGAGCAGCGTCCACTCGTAGCGCGTACGGGACATCAGGCCGACCCGGTCGCCGGGCTGGATGCCGGAGGCGATGAGCCCCTTGGCCGCCGCGTGCACCTCGGCGAGGAACACCGTGGCCGTCACGTCCTGCCACACGCCGCTCACCTTGCGGGCCATGACCGCTGCGTCAGGATGCTGCGCGGCATTTCTGCGGACGATGTCGGTCAGGTTTCCGTCCGCAGGGACCTCGTACAAAGCCGGAAGGCTGAACTCGCGCAAGACTGCTGCTCCTCATAGGGCGCCGGCGCCACGACTCTGTGTGATGCGACGGTGCGGTCCAAGGCTCGGGCAGGTACCCAGAAGAATCATTGTTGAATTCCTGAGTACGACTGGACTGCCCGGACGTTACCCACCGGTACGCCGGTTCCGATAGGGGGTCCCGGCGAGATGTTCCCTGCGTCACACGTGGGGGTGTTCCTTAGCGCAGAGTAGTCCAGCCCTTTCCTGACTGGCCAGTAACCGCAGGTCCGAACGCCACTGTTCACGTTTGCCCCACACGCCTACGCTTGATCGTCATGGCACCCACACCGGCCGGAAATCCGAGGACACGCATCCATGTGGTCAGTGACGTGCACGGCAACGTGCGTGACCTGGCCCGAGCCGGCGAGGGTGCGGACGCCCTGATCTGCCTGGGTGACCTGGTCCTCTTCCTCGACTACGCCGACCACTCGCGCGGCATCTTCCCCGACCTGTTCGGCGCCGAGAACGCCGACCGGATCGTCGAACTGCGCACCGCCCGCCGCTACGAGGAGGCCCGGGAGTTCGGGGCCCGGCTGTGGTCCGGCATCGGGGGCGACCGCGCCGCCGCCATCGAGAAGGCGGTGCGCAAGCAGTACGCCGAGATGTTCGCCGCGTTCCCGACGCCGACGTACGCCACGTACGGCAATGTCGACATGCCGATGCTGTGGCCGGAGTACGCCGGACCCGGCACGACCGTGCTGGACGGCGAGCGGGTGGAGATCGGCGGCCGTACCTTCGGCTTCGTCGGCGGGGGCCTGCGCACCCCGATGCGCACCCCGTACGAGATCAGTGACGAGGAGTACGCGGCGAAGATCGAGGCGATCGGCGAGGTCGACGTGCTCTGCACGCACATTCCGCCGGAGGTGCCGGAGCTGGTCTACGACACGGTGGCGCGGCGCTTCGAGCGCGGCAGCCGCGCCCTGCTGGACGCGATCCGCCGCACCCGTCCCCGGTACGCGCTCTTCGGCCACGTCCACCAGCCGCTGGCGCGACGGATGCGGGTCGGGGCGACGGAATGCGTGAATGTGGGGCACTTCGCGGGTTCCGGCAGGCCCTGGGTGCTGGAGTGGTGAGCGGCGGCGGAGGCGAACCTCAGGTGGGGTGACAGCGCCTGTCGCTGTGCGCGGTAGCCTTCACGCTGCACACACGTGCGCACCACCCTCCCTCACCGGACCGCATCTGGAGGAGCCACCGCGATGGCGGAACACACCAGTTCGAGCATCACGATCGAGGCGGCACCGACTGACGTCATGGCGGTGATCGCCGACTTCGCCCGCTACCCGGACTGGACGGGAGAGGTGAAGGAGGCCGAGGTGCTCGCCACGGACGAGCGGGGCCGCGCCGAGCAGGTGCGCCTCGTCATGGACGCGGGGGCCATCAAGGACGACCAGACCCTCGGCTACACCTGGACCGGCGAGAACGAGGTCTCCTGGACCCTCGTCAAGTCCCAGATGCTCCGCTCCCTGGACGGCTCGTACACCCTCAAGCCCGCGGGTGCCGGAGCCACCGAGGTCACCTACCGCCTCACGGTCGACGTCAAGATCCCCATGCTCGGCATGATCAAGCGCAAGGCGGAGAAGGTCATCATCGACCGGGCGCTGGCGGGCCTGAAGAAGCGGGTCGAGTCGGGTTCTTAGCCCGTCCGGCGTTTGAGGACGAGCGCGAAGCGCGACGCAGGAGGCAAGGGGGCGCAGCCTCCACGACAACGGGAAGGGTGGGGGCGGAGGGGGCGAAAAAACCTCCCCCCACCCACGGGTACCGTTCAATCCCATGCGCACCCTCCTGATCACAGGCCCCGGCGGCTCCGGCCGTACCACCGTCGCCGCGGCCACCGCGCTGAACGCCGCCCGCCAGGGCACCCGCACCCTGGTGCTCAGCGCCGACCGCACGGACACCCTGGGCGCCGCCCTGGGCGTACCCACGGGCACGGCCCCGATCGAGGCGGCGCCCCTGCTCACTGCCTGGCGCCCCGACGCGGCCGACCGGTTCCGCGCCGACCTCACCGCCTTCCAGGAGCGCGCGACCACCGCCCTGGACCTGCTCGGCGCCTCCCGTCTGGACGCCGAGGAACTCACCCCGCTCCCCGGCGCCGAGGAACTCGCCCTGCTGCGCGCCCTGCGCGACGCGGCGACGGCGCCGGCCGGGACGTACGACCTCGTGGTCGTGGACCTTCCCCCCGCCCCGGAGTCCCTCGCCCTGCTCGCCCTGCCCGAGGAACTCCGCCGCTACCTGCGCCGCCTGCTCCCGCCGGAGCGCCAGGCGGCCCGCGCCCTGCGCCCCGTGCTCGGCCGGCTCGCGGGCGTCCCGATGCCCGCGGAGTGGCTGTACGAGACGGCCGCGCGCTGGGACGTCGAGCTGGCCGCAGTGGAGGCCGTCGTCCAGGACCGGACCACGACGGTACGGCTGGTCGCCGAGCCCGGCCCGGCAGGCACCGACGCGGTACGCGAGGCCACCACCGGCTTCGCGCTGCGCGGGCTGCGCGTCGACGTCCTGGTCGCCAACCGGGTCCTGCCCGCCGCCACCGAGGACACCTGGCTGGCCGCTCTCGCCGCCCAGCAGCGCAAGGCGCTGGAGGAGTGGGGACAGACGCACGACCTGCACGAGACCGCCCATCTGGGGCGCGACCCGCGCGGCGCCGACGACCTCGCCGTCCTCGACGTGCCCGGGGTCGGCACGGCACCGGCCCGCGTCGAATGGCCCGTCGCCGACCGCCTCGCCGACGACGGGGTCCTGGTCTGGCACATCCCGCTGCCCGGCGCGATACGCGAGGAACTGGACCTGATCCGGCGCGGCGACGAACTCCTCGTCACCGCGGGCCGGTTCCGCCGTATCGTGCCGCTCCCGTCCGCCCTGCGCCGCTGCACCGTGGACGGCGCGGCCCTGCGCGAGGGCGAGCTGCGGATCCGGTTCGCGCCCGATCCGCAGCTGTGGCCGCGGACACGGTGAATCGCGTACCCCCGTTCGGGTAACGTCGGAAGCAAGCACCGTAGGCAGGAGTCCGCCATGAGCGAAGAGCGCCCCCCGTATGACGCCGCTCAGGAGGCGGCCGACGACGAGGTGAGGGCGAGCGACGCCGACGCCTGGGCGAAGGCGTGTGCCGAGGACCTCGCGGCGGAGAAGGCCCGCCGCCGCACCCAGTACGGGCCGCCGCCGGGATCGGCCGCCGAGGAGCTGCGCAAGCTCGTCGACGCCGTCGCCGACAAGCTCTCCGGACTGCAGTCGCCGCTGTTCGGCTCGGTGGCCGGGGGAGCGGCGCAGCAGGTCGTCAACCAGGTCGTGCAGCAGGCCAAGGCCGCCGTCGAACCCGTCATCGAACGCAACCCCGACGTCTTCGACCACCTCGCGACCGCCGGATCCGAGCTGCTCGCCGCATACCGCTCGGCGGTCGAGGCCCAGGAGCGGCGCTGGACGACCCGGGACACCGGACCCGGTGACGAGGACCCCGGCCCGGGGGAACGGATCGACTTGGACTAGAGCCCCCTCGGGTACGGTTGGCCGTAGCGGGGCTCGACCGAAACTGAGGGATTCATGGGACTCACCATCGGCGTCGATATCGGCGGCACGAAGATCGCGGCCGGTGTGGTCGACGAGGAAGGCAACATCCTCTCGACCCACAAGGTGCCGACTCCCAGCACGCCGCAGGCCATCGTGGACGCCATTGCCTCGGCCGTCGAGGGAGCGCGTGCCGGCCACGACATCGTCGGCGTGGGCATCGGTGCCGCAGGATATGTGAACCGCCAGCGCTCGACGGTCTACTTCGCGCCGAACATCGACTGGCGGCAGGAGCCGCTGAAGACCGAGGTCGAGGCGCGCGTCGGCCTGCCGGTCGTCGTCGAGAACGACGCCAACGCGGCCGCATGGGGTGAGTACAAGTTCGGTGCCGGCAAGGGCCACCGCAACGTCATCTGCATCACCCTGGGCACGGGCCTCGGCGGCGGCATCATCATCGGCAACAAGCTGCGCCGCGGGCACTTCGGCGTCGCCGCCGAGTTCGGCCACATCCGCATGGTGCCGGACGGGCTGCTGTGCGGCTGCGGCTCGCAGGGCTGCTGGGAGCAGTACGCCTCCGGCCGCGCCCTCGTGCGCTACGCGAAGCAGCGCGCCAACGCCACCCCCGAGAACGCGGAGGTCCTGCTCGGCCTCGGCGACGGCTCCCCCGACGGCATCGAGGGCAAGCACATCTCGATGGCCGCGCGGCAGGGCGACCCGGTCGCGGTGGACTCCTACCGCGAGCTGGCCCGCTGGGCCGGCGCGGGCCTCGCCGACCTGGCCTCGCTCTTCGACCCGTCCGCCTTCATCGTCGGCGGCGGCCTCTCGGACGAGGGAGAGCTGGTCCTGGACCCGATCCGCAAGTCGTACAAGCGCTGGCTGGTGGGCGGCAACTGGCGCCCGGTGGCCGACGTCATCGCCGCCCAGCTGGGCAACAAGGCGGGCCTTGTCGGTGCGGCGGACCTGGCCCGGGAGCCCGACCCGATCATGTGACGCACGCTCACTCGACGACGGCGCCCGTCGCCCCCCGCAAGGGGTGCGGCGGGCGCCGTCGTGTGCGGACGCGGGGCCCCGGCACGCGTATGTTGATCGTCATGCCGACCAGCCCAGCTGCCGCCAGTCCGCTGCCCAACTCCCGCACCGAGCCCGACGGTTCGGCCGTGATCAGGGTGCTCAGCTACAACATCCGCTCGATGCGCGACGACACCGACGCGCTCGCCCGGGTGATCACCGCCTGCGAGCCCGACCTCGTCCTCGTCCAGGAGGCCCCGCGCTTCTTCCGCTGGCGCAAGAAACTGGCCCGGCTCGCGGCCGCGTCCGGGCAGGTCATCCTGTCGGGCGGCGCCACCGCCGCCGGACCGGCGTTGCTGTGCTCGCTGCGGGCGACGGTGGAGCGCACCGAGGACGTGCTGCTGCCCCTCACTCTCGGCGAGCACCGGCGCGGCTTCGCCACCGCCGTCGTACGCTTCGGCGGCGCCCGGCTCGGCGTACTGAGCTGTCATCTCTCGCTGCGCGAGGACGAGCGGTACGAGCAGGGCGGCATGCTCCTGGACCGGCTGGCCGGCCTCGGCACGCCGTACGCCGTCGCGGGCGGCGACCTCAACGAACGACCCGACGGCCGCACCTTCAAGCGCCTCGCTACAGCCCTGACGGACTGCCGGCCGGCCGCGCCCTGGGGCGGCGAGCACACCTGGACGCCCGGCAACCCCTACCAGCGCATCGACGCGATCCTCGCCACCGAGGGCGTCGAGATCCTGGGCTGCGGGGTCCCGCACGGGCTGCCCGGGGTGACGGAGGAAGACCTGAAGGCGGCCACGGACCATCTGCCGGTGCTGGCCGCGCTGAGAGTGCCGGCGGCCTGAGCCCCGACTTGTCCGGCCGGCCGGACGGAGTCCGGCGCAGCCGTTCGAAGCCTGTGAGGCCCTTCGGGGCCGAGCAGTGCGAGGGCGGTGTTGAGAGGTACTGCCCTGAAGGCGGCGACGGACCATCTGCCGGTGCTGGCCGCGCTGAGAGTGCCGGCCGTCTGATCTCCGACCTGTCCCGGCCGACTCTCTGTGGCCCGGCGTCCTGGGCGGTGCTCAGACCACCGCGCCGCGTCCGGGGTCGTCCTCGCCCTCGTCGTCGCCCTTCATGCGCATCACCAGGGTCGCGAAGCCGCCCAGGAAGCCGCCGATGCCCACGGTGGCCAGCCACCAGGTCATGTCCCAGCTGAGCAGGACCGCCAGGAGCAGCAGGAGCGGCCCGCCGATCACGGCGAGCCAGGCGAACTTGGCGGTGGCGTCGGCGGCGGGCAGCGGAGGCGGCTCCGGCGGGACGAAGTGGCCCTCGTCCTCGTCGTCGAAGTCCTCCTCGGAGGGCTCCGGCGACTGGTAGTCGCGCGGGCCGCCCACGCCGGGCGCGAACGCTACGGAGCTGCCGAGGGGCTGGGCCGCGGCGGGCTTGTCGCCGCCCTTGTCCTTCAGCGGTCCGGCGGTGTCCTCGCCGTCGCCGCTGTCGTTCGTCTCGGGCTCCAGGAGCGCCAGGTCCTCGACCGACTTGAACGGCTTCGCACCGGGCGGGTCCTTCGGCTCCTCGCCGTACCCCTCGACGATCGCCTGCCAGGCGGCGTCCTCGTCGAACGGCACGCTCTGCTCGTCGCCGAGAGGCTCGCCGACGGGCACGCCCTTCTCATCGGGCTCGCCGCGCTCCGCCTCGTGCTCAGCCACCGGTGGCCGTCCCTTCCTTGCCGACACTGGGCGCGAGCCGGCCGATGAACGCGTAGCTCTCCTCGAAGATCCGGTCCGCATCGTGGTCCAACGTCGCGACGTGGTAGCTCTGTTCCAGCAGGATCTCCGTGACGTCCGTCGAGGACACCCGGCTCAGGACGCGCGCGGAGTCGGCGGGCGGCACGACATGGTCCTGCGGGCTGCGCAGCAGCAGCATCGGCTGCGTGACCTGTGGCAGCTCGCGGTCGACCACCTGGAAGAAGCGGCGCAGCGAGTGGGCCGCGTGCAGCGGCACCTTGTCGTACCCGATCTCCAGGCCGCCCTCCTTCGCGATGTCGCTGGCGATCCCCGGCGCCGTACGGACGAAGTGGCGGGCCACCGGAAGGGCGTACGCGGCGAGGCCGTGCACCTTGTTCCCCGGATTGACGACCACGACGCCGCTCACCTCTTCACCGTGCCTGGCGGCCAGCCGCAGCGCCAGCGCGCCGCCCATGGAGAGGCCGAAGACGAAGACCTGGGCGCACCGCTCGCGCAGTACGCGCAGCTCGCGGTCCACCTCCGCGTACCAGTCCTGCCAGCCGGTGAGCTGCATGTCCTCCCAGCGGGTGCCGTGCCCGGGCAGCAGGGGCAGCGCGACGGTGAGGCCGCGCTCGGCGAGGTACTCCGCCCAGGGGCGCATGGACTGCGGGGAACCGGTGAAGCCGTGGCAGAGGAGGACGCCGACCTCTCCGCCCTCGTGGCGGAACGGCTCGGCTCCAGGAAGGACCGGCACCTCGGTCTCCTGTTCATCAGGTCGAATCGGCAGGTCGAATCGTCAGGTCGATTGCAAGTACTTCACCGTACGCGACCGCACTGACACCGACCAGGGTCGTCGCTGACACCGGCCAGGGGCGTCGGGGCCTTTGACAGCGCTCCGGGTTAAGGTCTGATCCACAGATACAGGAAGGCAGTGGGTTGATCTACGGCGCAATGAAGTTTTCCATCGGGGGGCCGCTGAAGCTCGCCTTCAGGCCCTGGGTGGAAGGCCTCGAGAACATTCCCGCCGAGGGCCCCGCCATCCTGGCCAGCAACCACCTCTCGTTCTCGGACTCCTTCTTCCTGCCCGCGGTCCTCGATCGCAAGGTGACCTTCATCGCGAAGGCGGAGTACTTCACGACGCCCGGGCTCAAGGGCCGGATGACCGCCGCCTTCTTCAAGGGCGTCGGCCAGCTCCCGGTGGACCGCTCCGGCGCGCGCGGCGCGGGCGAGGCGGCCATCAAGAGCGGCATCGATGTCATCGAGCGCGGCGAGCTGTTCGGCATCTACCCCGAGGGCACGCGCTCGCCCGACGGCCGTCTCTACCGCGGCAAGCCCGGCGGCCTCGCGCGCGTGGCGCTCGCCACCGGCGCGCCCGTCATCCCGGTCGCCATGATCGACACGGAGAAGATCCAGCCGCCCGGCAAGGTGATGCCCAAGCTGATGCGCCCGGGCATCCGCATCGGCAAGCCGCTCGACTTCAGCCGCTACAACGGCATGGAGCACGACCGGTTCGTCCTGCGCGCGGTGACCGACGAGGTCATGTACGAGATCATGAAGCTCTCCGGCCAGGAGTACGTCGACATCTACGCGACGGCCGCCAAGCGGCAGATCTCCGAAGCGGCGAAGGCGGAGAAGCAGGCACAGAAGGAAGCCCAGAAAGAAGCACAGCAGGAAGCGCAGCAGGGAGCACAGCCGGAGCCGGAGCAGGAACGCTCCGGCTCCTAGACGCGTTCGTCGAGGTGGGGGGAGAGCACATGGCGAAGCGCGTACAGGTCATGCGGATGTCGGTCGAGCTGCCCCTGTGGCGTGCGCTGACCGCGTACCGCGTGCTGACCATGCTGTACGCGGTGGGACTCTTCGCCACCGCGTACGACAGGTTCGCCCGCCCCTGGGTGGCCATCGCGTACTTCGCCGTGCTGTGCGTGTGGACCCTGGCCACCCTCCCCAGGGTCGCGAACGCGGCCAGCTGCACCAAGCGGTTCCTCACCGCCGACCTCACCATCGCGCTCGTCGGCATCCTGCTCACCCGGGTCGCCGACGCCTCGTACCGCATCGACGGCGGTGGCCCCACCCTGCCGTCGATATGGACCGCCGGTTCCGTCCTGGCCTTCGCCATCAAGGGCGGCTGGCGCTGGGCGGCCTTCGCCTCCACCCTCGTCGCGGCCGTCAACATCATCGAGCGCGGCGCCCCGACCCGCGACACCGTCCACAACGTGATCCTCGTCTGGGTCGCCTCGATCGCCATCGGCTACGTCGTCGAGGTCGCCCGCGCCTCCGAGCGCACCCTCGCCCGCGCCCTGGAGATCGAAGCAGCGACCCGTGAGCGGGAGCGGCTGGCCCGCGACATCCACGACGGTGTCCTCCAGGTCCTCGCCATGGTGCAGCGGCGCGGCACCGCGCTCGGCGGCGAGGCCGCGGAGCTCGGCCGGATGGCGGGCGAGCAGGAGGTGGCGCTGCGCACGCTGGTCTCCGGCGGCATGGTGCCCGTCTCCCGGGTGTCCGAGGACGCGGCGCTCGGCGCGGTCGTCCGAGCGGTCGACGAGCCGGACGAGGACGAGGGCCCCGTCGATCTGCGCTCGCTCCTCACCCGCTACGCAGCCGCGCGCGTGACCCTCTCCGAGCCCGGCGCCCCGGTGCCGCTCGCGCCGGCCGCCGCCAGGGAGCTGGCCGCCGCCGTCGGCGCCGCCCTGGACAACGTCCACCGGCACGCGGGGGACGGCGCCCGCGCCTGGATCCTGGTCGAGGACGAGCCGGACGCGGTGATCGTGACGGTGCGCGACGACGGCCCCGGCATCCCGGAGGGGCGGCTCGACCAGGCCGAGGGCGAGGGCCGGCTCGGGGTGGCGCTGTCGATCCGCGGGCGGCTGCGCGACATCGGCGGCACGGCCGAGCTGATCTCGGTCCCGGGACAGGGCACGGAAGTCGAGTTGAAGGTACCGAAGGACCCGAAGGGTCCGAAGGACTCACGGGGGAAGGCAGAACAGCGATGACGGACAGTACGGACGAGCGGCACGGCCCGATCAAGGTCATGGTGGTCGACGACCACCCCATGTGGCGCGACGCGGTCGCCCGGGACCTGGCCGAGTCCGGCCTCGACGTGGTGGCCACGGCCGGCGACGGCGAGCAGGCGGTGCGCCGGGCCCAGGCCGTCGCGCCCCACGTCCTCGTCCTGGACCTGAACCTGCCCGCCAAGCCCGGTGTCCAGGTCTGCAAGGAGCTCGTCGCCGCCAACCCGGCCCTGCGCGTCCTCGTGCTGTCCGCCAGCGGCGAGCACGCCGACGTACTGGAGGCGGTGAAGTCCGGTGCCACCGGCTATCTGCTGAAGTCGGCGTCCACGGAGGAGCTGATCGACGCGGTGCGCCGCACGGCGGTCGGCGACCCGGTGTTCACGCCCGGCCTCGCGGGCCTGGTCCTCGGCGAGTACCGCAGGCTCGCCTCCGAGCCCGCACCCACCGGCAGCGCCGACGAACCGAAGGCCCCGCAGCTCACCGACCGCGAGACCGAGGTGCTGCGGCTGGTCGCCAAGGGCCTCAGCTACAAGCAGATCGCCGAGCGCCTGGTCATCTCCCACCGCACGGTGCAGAACCACGTCCAGAACACCCTGGGCAAACTGCAGCTCCACAACCGCGTGGAGCTGGTGCGATACGCGATAGAACGCGGCCTCGACGACGAGTGAACCGGCGCGCGTAAACCGCGCGGCACCCACCTTCGAGTGAAGGCGAGTGATCAACACCCGTACAAAACACTGGAATTGACCTTCCTGGGCATGCCGAAGTGACCTGGATCACTATTAGCGTGAGCCGCGTCAGGTATCTGCGTGCAGCAGGCCGCTGCGGCGAAGGGACATTTCCATGCGGGTCGGAGTACTGACCGGAGGCGGCGACTGCCCCGGGCTCAACGCCGTCATCCGGGGCATCGTCCGCAAGGGCGTGCAGGAGTACGGCTATGACTTCGTCGGCTACCGGGACGGCTGGCGAGGTCCACTGGAGGGCGACACCGTCCCGCTCGACATCCCCGCGGTGCGCGGCATCCTGCCGCGGGGCGGCACCATCCTCGGCTCCTCGCGGACCAACCCCCTCAAGCAGGAGAACGGCATCCGCCGGATCAAGGAGAACCTCGCCAAGCAGGAGGTCGACGCGCTCGTCGTGATCGGCGGCGAGGACACCCTCGGCGTGGCCGCGAGGCTGGCCGACGAGTACGGCATCAAGGCCGTCGGCGTACCGAAGACCATCGACAACGACCTGTCCGCCACCGACTACACCTTCGGCTTCGACACCGCCGTCGGCATCGCCACCGAGGCGATCGACCGGCTGCACACCACCGCCGAGTCGCACATGCGCGTCCTCGTCTGCGAGGTCATGGGCCGGCACGCGGGCTGGATCGCCATCCACTCCGGGCTCGCGGGCGGCGCCAACGTCATCCTCATCCCCGAGCAGCGCTTCGACGTCGACCAGGTCTGCGCCTGGGTGACCTCGCGCTTCAAGGCGTCGTACGCGCCGATCGTCGTCGTCGCCGAGGGCGCCATGCCCAAGGACGGCGACATGGTCCTCAAGGACCAGTCGCTCGACTCCTTCGGGCACGTCCGCCTCTCGGGCGTCGGCGAGTGGCTCGCCAAGGAGATCGAGAAGCGCACCGGCAAGGAGGCCCGGACCACGGTCCTCGGCCACGTCCAGCGCGGTGGCACCCCCAGTGCCTTCGACCGCTGGCTCGCCACCCGCTTCGGCCTGCACGCCATCGAGGCCGTCCGGGACGGTGACTTCGGCAAGATGGTCGCCCTGCGCGGCACCGACATCGTCCGCGTCCCGATCGCGGAGGCCACGGCCAAGCTGAAGACGGTGGACCCGAAGCTGTACGAGGAGGTCGGGGTCTTCTTCGGCTGACCCGGCATCCCGGGGTTATGGGCCGTATATTCGCCGTACCCGAGCGGTATTCGGCCCATAACCCTGCAGAACGGGAGAAGACGTCTTGGAGATCCTTGCCTTCGGTGTCCAGGCCGACGAGCGCCCCCTGATCGAGAAGGCCTTCGAAGGGCACCACGAGGTCCGCTGCGTGGGGGTCTTCCTCAACGAGGACACGGCTCCGATCGCGGCGGGCTACGAGATCATCTCCACCAGCGTCAACGCCGATCTCGGGCACCGGGTGCTCCAGACCCTCGCGGCCGGCGGCACGCAGCTGATCGCCCAGCGCTCCACCGGCTTCAACAACATCGACCTCAAGGTCGCCGAACGCCTCGGGATGACGGTCGCCCGGGTCTCGTACTACTCGCCGTACTCGGTCGCCGAGTTCGCCTGGACCCTCGCCATGGCGGTCAACCGCCGTATCGTGCGCGCCTCCAACCGCACCCGCGACTTCGACTTCCGGCTCGACGGACTGCTGGGCCGGGACATGCGCGGCCGCACCGCAGGCGTCCTCGGCACCGGCAAGATCGGCGAGGCGTTCACCCGGATCGCCCACGGCTTCGGTATGAACCTGCTCGGCTGGGACATCGCCGAGAATCCGGCCTGCGTCGAACTCGGCATGAAGTACGTCCCCAAGGACCAACTCCTCGCCGAGTCCGACCTGATCACCCTGCACGTACCGCTGATTCCGGAGACCCAGCAGCTCATCGACGCGGCGGCCCTGCGCGCCATGAAGGACGACGCGATCCTGGTGAACTCCAGCCGCGGCGGCCTGATCGACACCGCGGCCCTCGTCGCCGAACTGCGCGAGGGCCGCTTCACGGGCGTCGGCCTCGACGTGTACGAGGCGGAGGCGGGCCTGTTCTTCCTCGACAAGTCCCTGGAGGCCGTCGAGGACGACACGCTGGCCCGCCTCGTCACCTTCCCGAACGTCCTGGTCACCTCCCACCAGGCGTACTACACCGTGGACGCCGTCGGCCAGATCATCGACGCCACGGTGCAGAACGTCCTCGACTACAAGGCGGGCCGCCGCTCGGAGAACGTGCTCGTCCCGCGCAGCTGACCGATCTGCTCCCGTACGACACCGGTGCCGCGCAGCGTCAGCACCGACTCCGGGTGGAACTGCACCCCGGCGAACCCGGGAGCGCGCAGCGCGTGCACCTCGCCGCTCGCGCTGCGGCTGACCTCGATGCCGTGGGCCGCCAGCTCGACCGCCGTCTCGTCGTCGCAGCGGGCCACGAAGCTGTTGTAGAAGCCGACGGTCTCGGTCCTGCCGAAGAGGTCGATCTCGACCTGCGCCCCCTGGTGGGGGACCTCCTTACGGACGATCTCCAACCCCAGTTCGGCCGCGATCAGTTCGTGCCCGAGGCAGACGCCGAGCACGCCGTGCCGGTGGTCGCGGATCACCTCGGCGGTCAGGGCGCGCAGGAACCGCATCTTCGGGTCGGCCGCGTCCGAGGGATCGCCCGGACCGGGGCCGAGCACCAGCGGGCCCTCGTGCGCGAGGACCGCCTCCCGCAGCCCCGGCTCGTCGTAGCGCCGTACGGTCACCTCCAGGCCCGACGAGCGCAGCACATGCGCCAGCATCGCCGTGAACGTGTCCTCGGCGTCCACCACGAGCGCGTGCCCGGTGAGCTCCGCGGCCTGCTCCTGCATCCGCAGCCAGAACGGCGCGAGCGAGGCCCGCCGCCCGTCGAGCGCCGCCCGCACCCGCGGGTCGTCCGCCAGCTTCGGCCGTACGTCCTTCGCGCGCGGCCGCCCGGGACGGACGCCCAGCGCGGCCAGCACGCCGGCCGCCTTCGCATGCGTCTCGGCGACCTCGCCGGCCGGGTCGGACCCCCGTACGAGCGTGGCGCCCACCGGCACCCGCAGCCGGCCGTCCGCGTCGATGTCGGCGGTCCTGATGAGGATGGGGGAGTCGAGGGTCTGCGCCCCGCCCTCGTCCCGCCCGATCAGGGCCAGCGCACCCGCGTAGTAACCGCGCCCGCCGACCTCGTGGCGCTCGATGACCCGGCAGGCGTTCTGCACCGGCGACCCGGTCACGGTGGCCGCGAACATGGTCTCCTTCAGCACCTCGCGCACGTCCAGCGTGGACTTGCCCCGCAACTCGTACTCGGTGTGCGCGAGATGGGCCATCTCCTTCAGCCGCGGCCCGATCACCACCCCGCCCCGGTCGCCGACCGTGCACATCATCTTGAGTTCCTCGTCGACGACCATCGAGAGCTCCTCGATCTCCTTGCCGTCGGCGAGGAAGGTCAGGAGGTCCTCGGGTGTCGGCCCCTCGGCGGGGTAGCGGTACGTGCCGCTGATCGGGTTCATCACGACGGTCCCGCCGGACATCCGCACGTGCACCTCGGGGCTCGCCCCGACCAGCGTCCGCTCCCCGGTGTGCACGACGAACGTCCAGTACGCGCCCCGCTCACCCTCCAGCAGCCGCCGGAACAGCGCGAGGGCGTCGGCCCTCCCGAACCCCGGGATCTCGCCCTCGTACGTCCGCCGGATCACGAAGTTGGCGCCCTCGCCCCGGCCGATCTCCTCGTGCAGGACACGCCCGACGATCTCCGCGTACTCCTCGTCGTCGACGTCGAAGCCGCCGGCCCGCACGCCGACGTCGTGCGCGGGCAGCTGCGACAGCACGTCGTCGAGGGGGAGTTCGTAGGTCTCCTCGGGGGTCAGCACCGCGAGCGGCGTGCCGTCGTCGCGGACGTCGAAGCCGCGCTCCCTGATCTGGCGGAACGGGACGAGGGCGAGCCCCTCGGGGATCTCGGCCAGCCGCTCGTAGGCGGTCACCGGGCCGATCAGCAGCTCCACCACGTCATGCCCGTGGCCGGGGGTGCGGCGGCGCAGCAGGGCGAACGGGCGGGGATCGTCGAGCAGGTCGAGCAGGTTCATCGGTCCTGTTCCTTCTCTCGGGTCTCGGAGCGTGCTCGGAGAGTTCTGCGAGAGGGGCGGCCCGGGTCCGGAAACACCGAAGGCCGCCCCTGGGGCGGCCTTCGCGAAGTCTTGCGTACGCGCAGTCAGTGGGCCGCCGGATGAGCGGTCCACCACCAGTTCTGGATCGAGTTCTGGGTCGAGTGCGCGAACATGCGAGGCACCCTACCCGATCCGGACAAGCGTGAGCGGCGTCTTCTGTCACCGACCTCGGCGGCCGGGCCGCGTGGCCGGGTCCCGGCACGTCTGCCGACCGGGCCCTTCACCGGCGGCGCACACCACCCTCACAGCGGTTTCGAGAGGGGTGCGAAGGCTGAAATGTTCAGCGATGAACAGGTATTGGTTGACATGCGCATGTCGTAAAACCCACTCTTCACACGGATCGCCTCCGCCACCCGCGGGGCGGTCCGACACCCCCGGTTTGCAGCAGACCGCACTCGACCGAGGAGAGAGTCATTTCCGTACAACGTTCATCGATGAATCGCCCGAGAGCGAACCGGCGCGCCGCACGCGTGCTCACCGTGCTGGCCGCCGTCACGGCGCTCGGCACCGGATCGCTCGGCACCGCGCAGGCATCGGACCGAAGCTCCGGCCCCACCACGGGCTCCACCACCGAAGTCACCTACAGAGGCCACGAGTTCACCGTCCCCGCCTCCTGGCAGGTCGTGGACCTCGACAAGCACCCGGAGGCCTGCGTCCGCCTCGACCGGCACGCCGTCTACCTCGGCACCCCCTCCGTCCGGCAGCACTGCCCCGCGGACGTGACGGGCCGGACCGAGGCCCTGCTCGTGCAGCCCGCCGAGGCGACCGCCGGCGCCGGGCGCGTCACCGAGAACCGCACCGCCCGCACCTACCGGGCCACCGCGGACCGGATCGCCGTGACCGCCGCTTACGGCAGCGACCGTACGGAGATCCGGCGGATCCTGCGCAGTGCCGGACTGCCCGTCGCCGCGGCGAAGGCCGAGCAGCCGTCCGAGGCGCCCTCAGCCCTGGCCGTTCCGGCGGACGCGACGTCCTTCCAGGGCAAGGGGTTCGACGCCTGCACCGCCCCGAGCCAGGCGACGATGGACGCGTGGAAGGCCGACTCGCCGTACGGCGCCATCGGCATCTACATCGGTGGCGTCAACCGCGGCTGTTCCCAGGCCAACCTCAGCGCCCAGTGGGTGCAGACGCAGTACACCAAGGGCTGGCGCTTCTTCCCGATCTACGTCGGGCCGCAGGCCGAGGCCGGCTCGGGCAGTTGCACGGGCGACTGCCAGGTCATCACCGACCCGGCGCCGCAGGGCATCGCGGCCGCCGACGACGCGGCGGCGCAGGCCGGCGCCCTGGGGCTCGGCCAGGGTTCGGTGCTCTACAACAACCTGGAGCAGTACAACCGCGGGGGAGCTGTCACCGCTCGGGTTCTCACCTACCTCGACGCCTACACCAAGCGCCTGCACGAGCTGGGCTACCGCTCCGGCGCGTACGGCAGCGTCTCGTCCCTCGTCACCGACCTGGTCGCCAACGCGGGTGCCGTCACGCTGCCCGACGTGATCGACTTCGCGCGCTGGAACGACCAGGCCACCACCGACGACCCGGCGATCCCGGCGAACCTGTGGGCCGATCACCAGCGCATCCACCAGTACGCGGGCGACCAGAGGGAGACCCACGGCGGTGTCACGATCGGCATCGACCGCAACCAGCTGGACGTGGGTGCCGGAGGCACACCCCAGCCCCCGCAGCCCAAGGACACCAAGCTCGCCTGGACCGGCCCCGGCACCGTCTCCAACGGCTCCCCGGCCAAGCTCTCCGCGACCCTCACCACCGACACCGGTGAGCCCGTGGCCGAGCGGAAGGTGAGCTTCGCCCTCGGCGCCGCGCAGACCTGCGAGGGCACGACGGACGCGCAGGGCGCCGCGAACTGCACTATCGCCGCCGTGGACCAGCCGCTGAACGCCGACGCGACCGTGCCGGTCAAGGCGGCCTTCGCCGGCGACGACGCGTACAAGGCCTCGGCGGTCGCGGCGACCGTCAAGCTGCAGTACGTCACCGGGCGGGCGTACGGCCTCTCGGCGGGCGTCTCGCTGCTCGGGCTGCCGATCGGGATCCAGCCGACCCCGGACACCGGCACCGTCCGCACCGCCGGAGCGGGGGCCACGGCGCCGCCGTGCACGTCGAACATCAGCGTCCTGGTCATCAATGCCAGGACGCTGTGCGCCAAGGTGGAGAGCAAGGTCGGCCCGAGCGGCGCCACTTCCACGGCCTCGCTGGAGGAAGCGAGCATCGGTCTGCCGGGGCTGCCCGTACTGGGCCTGTCCGGCATCAGGGCCGTCTCCACCAGCAGCTGCACGGCGGCCACCGGCACCACCGACCTGAAGCTGACCGTGGCGGGCGTGGAGGTGAAGCTCGACGGCGCGCCCGACACCACCGTCGACCTTGGCGTCGTAGGCACCAAGCTTGTGGTGAATGAGCAGGTCAAGGTGGACGGCGGCCTCACGGTCAACGCGGCTCACCTGACTGCTCCCGGTGTGGACGTGGTCGTCGCGTCCAGTACGACGGCCGCGCACAACTGCGGCTGACAGCACCGTCGCCGGGCCCCTCCGCCTCCGGGTGGAGGGGCCCGGTGTGTGTGCGGGCGGGCTTTGGTGAGGGCTCGCTTCAGTCGCGCTGCAGCAGGGGATGCAGCACCGTCTCCAGGTAGTGCCGGAGCGCATCACCCGAAGGCAGGGCCGACGGTACGGCGTGCGCGAGCTGCGTGTGCCCGAGATAGGTGCTGTAGGCGAGCAGGCCGCGGTGTCGTGCCTCCGCCTCCGGGAAGCCCAACTCGCCGAAGAGCCGGGCCACATAGGAGATCCGGCGCAGCGTGACCCGTTCGAGCGCCGACCGCACCCGCGGGTCGTCCGCGGTGGCCAGCAGCGAGACCTCCAGCGGGTCCTGGGCGGCCGCCGCCATGGCCTTGGAGAACAGCCGGCGCAGCCGCCGCTCAGGATCGGGCTCGGTCTCCAGCTCGGTGATGGTGGCCTCTGTCTCGGTCTGCGCCCAGCGTTCGAGCGCCGCCTCGATGAGTGCGTCCCGGTTCGCGAAGTGCCAGTAGAAGCTGCCCTTGGTGGCACCGAGCCGGACGGCCAGCGGTTCCACGGCGACCGCGGCGAGTCCGCCCTCGCTGATCGCGGTGAGCGCGGCGTCCGCCCAGTCCTCGGCACTCAACCGGGGCTTCCCTGCCGTCTGTTGCCCTCGCTGCCCTCGTTGCGCCATGACCATACGGTACCGTACGGTGAACCATACGCCAGCGTATGGAGGTGTTCGATGAGCGCGATACGCAACGTCCACGAACGAGTCGTCGAGGCCCCGGCGGAAACCGTCGGCGCCCTGCTCGACCGGGTCTCCGCCGAGGACGACCCGGTCTTCCCGGTCCCCGCCTGGCCCCCGATGCGCTTCGACCGCCCGCTCGGCGTGGGCGCGAAGGGCGGCCACGGCCGGGTGCGCTACGCCGTCACGGCGTACGAACCGGGCCACCGCATCCGCTTCGCCTTCGGTCCGCCGGGCCACGGCTTCCACGAGCTGACCGTGGAGCCGCTGGGTGAGCGGCGCTGCCGGGTGCGGCACGTCCTGGAGCACGACCTGCGGGGCACCGCCCTGCTCGGCTGGCTGCTCGTCGTCCGCCCGGCGCACGACACCGTGATCGAGGAGCTCCTCGACAACGTCGAACGCGCGGTGGCCGGCGCCCCCGCACACCCGGTCCGCTGGTCGCCCCGCGTGCGGCTGGTCCACCGCCTCCTCTGGCCGCGCCCGAAGACCGTCGCGACCCCCGAGGGCGCCCTGCTGATCCGTGGCGCGCTCGACCGCCCCGGGTACGAGGACGCGTACGCGATGGAACTGCGGCCCGGCATGCCCACCGACCCGCAGCGGTGGACCGGCATCCTGCGCGACGCCTTCCCCGTCCTGGCCCGCACGGACGGCGAACTGCTGCTGGACGTGAACACGGCAGGCCTCAAGGCGCGCGCCTCCATCCTGGTGGACGAGCGGTACGTGACTCTCAGCACGGCCGTGCGCGCCGACAGCCCCCGCGCACGGCTCTACTGGGGAGTGGTCAGGCAGGTGCACCCCTTCATGGCCCGCACCATGCTGCGCCGCACCCACCGCGCACTCGCCCTGGCCGCGCCGAGCGCGGCGGAGCGGGCCGGCCGCGTCGAGGGCCGACGGCGGTAGGAGGCGGGCAAAGATCGCGGAGCACCGCCGATCGAGCGCGGTCCGTCTCAATTGATGAGCAGGGGGATGGACGCCGGACACGACCCCGTAATGTTGTGGAGGTGACCGTGAACGCTAAGTCCAGCGCAAGCGCTGGCAACACCTGGCGAGACCTTCCCGCGGCGCAGCAGCCCGAGTACCCCGATGCCGAGGCTCTGCGCGATGTGATCGCGGACCTCGAGTCGTATCCGCCGCTCGTCTTCGCCGGCGAGTGCGACCAGCTGCGCGCCCGGTTGGCGTCCGTCGCCAAGGGAGAGGCGTTCCTTCTCCAGGGCGGCGACTGCGCCGAGGCCTTCGACGCGGTGTCGGCCGACCACATCCGCAACAAGCTCAAGACCCTGCTCCAGATGGGCGCCGTGCTCACGTACGCCGCCTCGGTGCCGGTCGTGAAGGTCGGCCGGATCGCCGGCCAGTACTCCAAGCCGCGCTCCAAGCCGGTCGAGACCCGCGACGGCGTGACGCTCCCGACCTACCGGGGCGACTCCGTCAACGGCTTCGCCTTCACCGAAGCGGACCGCATCCCGGACCCCGAGCGCCTGAAGCGGATGTACAACGCCTCCGCCTCCACGCTCAACCTGGTGCGCGCCTTCACCACCGGCGGCTACGCCGACCTGCGCCAGGTGCACGCCTGGAACCAGGACTTCGTGAAGTCGTCGCCGTCCGGCCAGCGCTACGAGCAGCTGGCCCGCGAGATCGACAACGCGCTGAACTTCATGCGGGCCTGCGGCACCGACCCGGAGGAGTTCAGGACCGTCGAGTTCTACGCCTCCCACGAGGCGCTGCTCCTCGACTACGAATCGGCGCTGACCAGGGTCGACTCGCGCACCGGGCAGCTGTACGACGTCTCGGGCCACATGGTGTGGATCGGTGAGCGCACCCGCCAGCTGGACGGCGCGCACATCGAGTTCGCCTCGAAGATCCGCAACCCGATCGGGATCAAGCTGGGCCCGACGACGACCGCCGAGGACGCGCTGCAGTACATCGAGCGCCTCGACCCGGACCGCGAGCCGGGCCGCCTCACCTTCATCGTGCGGATGGGCGCGGACAAGGTCCGCGACAAGCTGCCCGAGCTGGTCGAGAAGGTCACCGCCTCCGGTGCGACCGTCGCCTGGATCACCGACCCGATGCACGGCAACACCTACGAGGCGGCCTCGGGCCACAAGACCCGCCGCTTCGACGACGTGCTCGACGAGGTCAAGGGCTTCTTCGAGGTCCACAAGGGCCTCGGCACCCACCCGGGCGGCATCCACGTCGAGCTCACCGGTGACGACGTCACCGAGTGCGTGGGCGGCGGCGACGAGATCTTCGTCGACGACCTGCACCAGCGCTACGAGACGGCCTGCGACCCGCGCCTGAACCGCAGCCAGTCCCTTGACCTGGCCTTCCTGGTCGCGGAGATGTACCGGGACCAGTAGTAGATCAGGAACGGGTTCGCCTGTTACCAGCACGTGAAGTGGGGCGCGGATCACATACGATCCGCGCCCCACCGCACTTTTGCGGTTCCGGCGTCCCGGGTAAGGTTAGGTTAGCCTCACCGATTCAACCGATCAATCGGGACGGCACGACCTATGAATCCCGTCGGGAGGTGAACCCGCGTGTACGTCTGCAACTGCTTCGGGGTGACCGAAGCGCAGGTGAAGAAGCACGCGGAGGGCGGCGCCTGCACCCCCCGCCAGATAGCGTCGCAGTGCAAGGCGGGCACGGACTGCGGCTCGTGCGTCCGCCGGATCCAGGAACTCCTCGGCCGGGGCGCCTGCCCGCGCCGTGACGCGGCGGACCAGGGCAAGCAGCCGGTGCTCGCCGGCCTGGAAGGCCTCGAAGAAGCCGCTTAGCTCTCGGGCTGCTCGATGAGCTGGGCGATGTAGAGCGCCTCTCCGAGCTTCTCGACCAACTCCAGCTGGGTGTCCAGGTAGTCGATGTGATGCTCCTCGTCCTCGAGGATCGACTCGAAGATGTTGGCGGACGTGATGTCGCCCTTGGCGCGCATCACCTCGATCCCGCGCTTGAGGCGGTCGATCGCCTCGACCTCGACCTGCCGGTCCGCCTGGAACATCTCGGTGACCGTCTGGCCCACCCGGACATGGAAGAGCCGCTGGTAGTTCGGCAGGCCCTCCAGGAAGAGGATCCGGTCGGTGAGGACCTCGGCGTGCTTCATCTCGTCGAACGACTCGTGCCGCGTGTACTTCGCGAGCTTCGTCCAGCCGAAGTTCTCCTGCATCTTCGCGTGCAGGAAGTACTGGTTGATCGCCGTCAGTTCGCCGGTCAGCTGCTCGTTCAGAAATTCGATGACCTCGGGGTCGCCCTGCATCGCAGAGGCTCCTTCCAAGCGGGGGACTGGGCAGGTTGCGCCGCATCCTTGCACCGGGCGCGGAAACGCGTCCAGTAAGTGCACGCTTAGTAGGAGTTGCCCGAATCGAACCGGGGCTGGTCATGTGCAGTGTCCCGGGTCTGTCAGGATGGAGTCATGGGTCAGCCGGTGGAGCGGGAATCTGGAGAAGGTGCACAGTCACAGCTTCCGCCGGGGCAGCGACTGCAGCGCGGCTGGCCGGTCACGCACTACGGTCCCGTACCCAAGTTCCGGCCCGAGCGCTGGGAGTTCAGGGTCTTCGGCGCCACCGCGGACAGCGAGAAACACTGCTGGACCCATGAGGAGTTCACGGCTCTGCCGTACGCCACGGTCGTGGCCGATCTGCACTGCGTGACGAAGTTCAGCATGCTCGGAGCCGAATGGGGTGGCATCCCGGCTCGTACGATCCTGGAGACCGCGCCGCCCTCGTCCGCCGTCACCCACGTCATGGTCTGGGCCGAGTACGGGTTCAGTTCGAACCTCCGCCTCGCGGACTTCGCCTCCGACGGCGCGATCTTCGCGACCCACAAGGACGGCGAACTGCTCACCGCGGAGCACGGCTTCCCGCTCCGCCTGGTCGTGCCGCATCTGTACGCCTGGAAGGGCCCCAAGTGGGTCCGAGGCGTGGAGTACATGACGGCCGACCGTCGCGGCTTCTGGGAGGAGCGCGGCTATCACAACGTCGGCGATCCGTGGCGCGAGCAGCGCTACTCGTACCAGGAAGAGCCCGGGGACGGCCCCGAGCTCTAGATCCTGGTCCCTGCCTGCCGGCGCTCAGTGGTGGTACCGGTGCACCACCGCGTGCCCCTTGCCGCGGCCGATCATCCACTTGTTGACCGGCGTCGTGACCACGAAGGCGATCACGAGCGAGAGGGTGAGTGACAGCCAGAACAGGGCGTCGCTCAGGGTCGCGTCCATCGCGTCCGGCCACAGCACGATCACGCCGTTGTCGATCAGCTCCATCACGGCGATGGACAGGGTGTCCGCGGCCAGGGCCACCCGGACGGCCGCCCCGAAGCCGACGCCCGCCTTCAGTACACCGCGCAGGGTGAGCGAGTAGCCGAAGAAGAACGCGAGCACGATCGCGAGGATCGTGGTCGGCAGGTTGCCCCATCCCAGGGCGGTGCCGATGACCATGCCGAGCACCTCGCCGATGGCGCAGCCGGTCAGACAGTGGAGCGTGGCCTGGGCGGCCATGGACCAGGACGCACCGGTGGCGGGGTGGTCGTGCGCCTCGTGGTGGTGATCGTGTGCTGCGTGCGCCTCGTGCTGCATGACTGCCCCCAACGTCAGGTAACGGTTCCTGCACTTGGCAAGAACCGTATACCCCCCAGGGGTATTCCTCAACGGGCTGGAGAACTCAGCCGTCGCGCAGCTTCTTCAGCCGCTCCACGTCCGCCGCGTGCCCTTCCTTGCCGCCGGGCGTCTCGATGATCAGAGGTACGCCCGCGGTGGCGGGGTGGGTCATCAGCGCGCGGAACGGGTCCTCGCCGATGTGGCCGGAGCCGATGTTCTCGTGACGGTCCTTGTGTGCGCCGACCACATCCTTGGAGTCGTTGGCGTGGATGAGCTTCAGCCGTCCCTCGCCGACGGTGTCCACCAGCAGGTCGAGGGTCTGATGCATCCCGCTCGGCCCGGTCAGATCGTGGCCGGCGGCGTAGATGTGGCAGGTGTCGAGGCAGACGCCCAGCTTGGGGTGGGCGTCCAGCGCCTCGAAGTAGGGCCCGAAATCCCAGGTGCGCGAGCAGAGCGAGGCGCCCTGCCCGGCGGTCGACTCCAGGAGGAGGTACGGGTCGTCGTCGTGGGTCAGCTCGTCCAGCAGCGGCAGCAGGTACTCACGCACCTGCTTCAGGGCGACCGGGCGGTCCCGGCCGCCGGTGGCGCTTCCGGTGTGCACGACCACACCGAGCGCGCCGATCTCCCGGCCCCGGCGCAGCGAGTGGCGCAGAGACAGGACCGACTGCTCGACGGTGGCCTGGGTGTGCGAGCCGAAGTTGATCAGGTACGGCGCGTGGACGTACGCGGGGATCGACTCGGCGGCGCACGCCGCGCGGAACTCCTCGTCCTGGCGGGGGTTGCCGGGGGGCGTCGCCCAGCCGCGCGGGTTGGCGACGAAGACCTGGACGGTCTCGGCGCCCATCTCGCGTGCGTAGGTCAGGCCGACGGAGTTGAGGCCGCCGGCCACGGGCACATGGCCGCCGACGGGGTTGCGGAGCTGCTTGCTGGTCACCCTTTCAGGGTGTCACGCCCCGTGGGGTGCCCCGGCCACGCGGTCGGCGGCACGGGCACCCCCGGAGACCTACTCGATCTCCAGCGTGATCGTCGACCCCTTGGGGGCCTGTTCGCCGCCGTCCACCGACTGGCCCTTGACCTTGTCCCCGAAGAGGTGGAGCAGACCGCGGTCCTCGTCGACCTTGAAGCCCTTGTCCTCCAGCTCCTGCTTCGCGTCGTCGACGCTCTTGCCCACGACGTCGGGGACCTCGACCATCACCGGGCCCTTGGAGATCGTCAGGGTCACGGTGTCGCCCTCGGCGGCCTGCTTGCCCTCGCCCGGCGACTGCTGGGCGACATCGCCCTTGTCGTACTCCGAATTGACCTGCGCGGAGGCGATCTTGACCTTCAGGCCCTGCTCTTCGAGGTCCGACTTGGCGTCCTCGACGGACTCGCCCGTGACGTCGGGCACGTCCACCGGGCTGCCCTTGCTGACGACGAGCGCGATGGCCGAGCCGGCGTGCCGTGAGATGCCCGCGCCCGGGTCGCTGCTGATGACGTAGCCCTTGAGGACGTCCTCGCTGAACGCACGGGTGACCATGCCCGCCGCCAGCCCGTCCTTCTTCAGCCGGGCCTTGGCCTCGTCGAGCTTGTCGCCCTTCAGGTCGGGCACCTTCACCGTCTCCGGGCCGTCGGAGATGAGCAGCGTCACCGTCGCGTTGTCCCGGATGCGGTCGCCGACCGCGGGATCGGCGTTGATGACGGTGCCGCGCTTGACGACGGTGCTGTACTGGTGCTTGACCTTGACGTCCAGGCCCGCCGACTCCAGCTGGTCCGTGGCCTTCGTCTCGGTCATCGACAACACCGGCGGGACCTTGGTGAACTGGCCGGAGTTGATGTACCAGACACCCGCGCCGACCCCCAGCACCAGCAGCGCCGCGGCGACGATCGCGACCAGTCCGCGCCGGGGGTGCCAGGAGAGCCGGGAGCGCCGTGAAGGCGGCGGCGGAGGCGTCTCGTAGAGGCTGGTCCGCTCGAAGCGGTCGGTGTGCGCGAGCCCGGCCCGGTCCCCGTCGTCCTCGTTGACCGGGAGCGGCCGCGGTACGGACAGCGAGCGCGGGATCACACTCGTACGGTCCTGGGCGTTGTCGTGGCCGATGGCGTTCGCCTTCGGCGGCACGAGGTCCAGCTGCTCGGCGCTCAGCCCGGCTCTCGCGTCCAGGACCTGGGCGAGCAGCGCGACCGCGTCGTGCGGGCGCAGCTCGGGGTTGCGGGCGGTCGCCGTGGCGACCAGCTCGTCGAGGGCATAGGACAGTCCCGGCACGGCGGCCGACGGCGGGGGCACATCCGCGTGCAGGTGCTGGTAGAGCACCTGTGCGGGCGAGCTCCCGGAGTGCGGCTTGTCGCCGGTGAGTATCTCGTAGAGGACGACTCCGCAGGCGTAGACGTCGACGCGGGTGTCGGCCGTGCCGTGCTCGATCTGCTCCGGGGCCAGGTAGGACACGGTGCCGAGGACGGCGCCCGTGGTGTTCGTCACGGTGCCCACGTCCCGTACGAGCCCGAAGTCCGCGACCTTGACCCGGCCGTCGTCCCCTATCAGGACGTTCTCCGGCTTCATGTCACGGTGCACGAACCCGGCGCGGTGCGCGGCGCCGAGCGCGGCGAGGACCGGCTCCAGGATGTCGAGTGCGGCGCGCGGCTGCAGCGCCCCGCGCTCGCGCAGCACGTCGCGCAGGGTGCACCCGGCGACGTACTCCATGGCGAGATAGACGTACGCCCCGTCGGTTCCCTGGTCGAAGACCTGCACCACGTTGGGGTGCGCGAGCCGGGCCACCGACTTGGCCTCGCGGATGAAGCGCTCCACGAAGGAGTGGTCGGCGGCCAGGGTCGGGTGCATCACCTTGAGGGCGAGCACGCGGTCGAGGCGGGTGTCCACGGCCCGGTAGACCGTGGCCATCCCGCCCACCGCGATCCGTGCCTCGACGCGGTAGCGCCCGTCGAGCAGCTGCCCGACCAGCGGGTCCTGAAGGGTCGTGTCCACGCAGGTGAGTGTACGAGCCGACACCGACACGACCACCCGTTAGGGCGATACCGGGGCGGTACTGCAGCCGACCTGTGACGCACGCCTCGGGCCGCTGCTACCGCTGTGGGCACAGCTGTGCGAGATGCCGGTATGCGAGCGGTCGGGGCCGCCCGCCGACATGGACCCGCAGCCGCCGACGGCGCGGACCGCGGCGTTCAGAACGCCGGCCGCTCCGGGTCCAGTCGTGCCATTCCCGTCGCGGGGGAGGACGCCTCGGCGAAGTGCCGCTTGGGGATGCGCCCCGCTCGCCGGGCGAGCCGGCCCGCCTCGACGGCGTGCCGCATCGCCTCCGCCATGAGCACCGGCTCCTGCGCCCGCGTCACGGCGGAGGCGAGCATCACACCGGCGCACCCCAGCTCCATCGCGAGCGCCGCGTCGGACGCCGTGCCCGCCCCGGCGTCCAGGATCACCGGCACGCGCGCGTGCTCCACGATCAGCTGGAAGTTGTGCGGGTTGCGGATGCCGAGCCCGGAGCCGATGGGAGAGCCCAGCGGCATGATCGCGGCGCAGCCGGCGTCCTCCAGCTTCCGCGCGAGGACCGGGTCGTCGTTCGTGTACGGCAGCACGGTGAAGCCGTCGTCCACCAGGGTCTCGGCGGCGTCGAGCAGCTCGATCGGATCCGGCAGCAGGGTGCGCTCGTCGGCGATGACCTCCAGCTTGATCAGACCGGTGCCGAGGGCCTCGCGGGCCAGGCGGGCGGTCAGTACGGCCTCGCCCGCGGTGAAGCAGCCGGCCGTGTTGGGCAGCACCCGGATGCCCAGCTTGTCGAGCACGGAGAGGACCGAGCCGTGTGCCTCGGGGTTCACACGGCGCATCGCGACCGTGGTCAGCTCCGTGCCGGACGCCACCAGCGAGCGCTCCAGGACGTCGAGGCTGGGCGCGCCGCCTGTGCCCATGATGAGGCGGGACGAGAAGGTCCTGCCGCCGAGGACGAAGGGATCGTCGGCCATGGGTCAGCCTCCTTGGACGGCGGTGAGGACTTCGACGCGGTCTCCCTCGCAGAGGGGAGTGGATTTCCACTGCCCGCGCGGGACGACGGTTTCGTTGAGGGCGGCGGCGATCCCGGAGGGAGCCGGGCTGAGTGTCGCGACGAGCGTGTCGAGCGCGGTGCCCTCGGTGAGGTGCTGCCGCTCTCCGTTGACGAAGACGTTCATGCGGGCTGCTCCGTGAGTGCGGTGGTGCGAAAGCGCCGGGGGGTGAAGGGGCGGGCCTCGTCGGGGAGTTCGCCGGTGGCCAGGGCGTGCGCCAGCGCGTCGCCGGTGACGGGCGTGAGCAGGACGCCGTTGCGGTAGTGGCCGGTGGCGAGGAGGAGCCCGGCCAGCTCGGTCGGGCCGAGCAGCGGAGCGTTGTCGGGGGAGCCGGGGCGCAGTCCGGCCCGCGTCTCGGTGAGCGGCAGCTCGGTGATGCCGGGGATCAGCTCGTGGGCGTCGCGCAGCAGCTCGTAGACGCCGCCCGCGGTCACCGTGGTGTCCCAGCCCAGCTCCTCGCTGGTCGCGCCCACGACCAGCTCGCCGTTCTCTCGCGGCACCAGGTAGACGTGGCTGCCGCGCACGACGGCGCGCACGGTCCGGTTCAGGAAGGGCGCGTACTTCCGGGGGACGGTCAGCCGCAGCACCTGCCCCTTCACCGGCCGTACGGGCGGCAGTACGGCGTCGGGGACGCCTGCGAGCTGCCCGCTGAGGCTGCCCGCGGCGAGGACGACCTGCCCGGCAGAGAGCTCGGTGCCGTCCGCGGTGACCACGCCGGTGGCCCGGTCCGCAGCGACGCTCAGCTGCTTGGCCCACGTCCGCCGGAACACCACCCCGGCCCGCTCGCACGCCGTGACCAGCGCTTTCGCGAGCCGCCGGGGGTCGATCTGGTGATCGCCGTCGACGCGGAGTCCGCCGCGTACGCCCGGCGCGAGCATCGGCTCCAGGCGACGGCACTCGCGGCCGCTCAGCCACTCCGACTCCAGCCCCGACCGCTGCTGCAGGGCGTGCAGTTCCCGCAGGTGGGCGCGGTCGTCGGCGTCCAGCGCGACCGCGAGGGTGCCGCAGCGGCGGTAGCCGAGGTCCTGGCCCGTCGCCTCGGTCAGCTCGGCGACGAACGCGGGGTAGCGGCGCGCGGAGGCGAGGTTCAGACCCAGCAGGGTCTGCTCGCCGTAGTGCAGTTCGGTGACGGCGGCCAGCATCCCGGCCGCCACCCGGGCTGCTCCGCCGCCCGGTTCGGGATCCACGACCGCGGTCGCGAAGCCGCGCTGCGCGGCCCGCCAGGCGGTCACCAGACCGATGATCCCGCCCCCCACGACGAGGACGTCTGATGCGTGCGTGCCCGAGGCGCGCGCGGCTGATGTACGTGTAGGCGACATGGGCGTCCAGCCCCTCCCTTCGCCGGCATGACCCGGATCAGGTTCGTACGGTCGGAGGCCGCCAGCCTCCCTCTCAGCCCGGTGCGTCCGGGCTCCCGCGAGTGCTTGTACGTGGGCCACCCTAGCCCGCCGCCCCCGCCTCAGTAAGGGAGCCTCCGCCGGTGGCCTCCGGGAGTCGGGCCGGGGGCGGACGAGTGCTGTGGAACAGGTCACCGAGCACGCCCCCTGACTGACAAACCGTCAGTTGTCTATGGTGATCAGGTGAGCGAGCAGACGCAGGCGCGGGGACATTCGGCACGGCGGGTCGTCGTCGTGGGCGCGGGCATGGCCGGGGTGCAGACCGCGGTCGCCCTGCGGGAACAGGGTTTCACCGGCAGCGTGACGCTGATCGGCGCGGAACCCCATCAGCCCTACGACCGGCCACCGCTGTCCAAGGCCGTCCTGCTCGGCAAGGCCGAGGGCTCCGCCTTCGACGTCGACTTCGAGGCGCTCGGCATCGAACTGCAGCTCGGGCGCGAGGTCGTGGGCGTACGGCCCGTGGACCACGAGCTCGACACCGTCACCGGGCCCGTGCCGTACGACGTTCTGGTCGTCGCCACCGGAGCCGAACCGATCCAGCTGCCGGGCGCCGAGGGCGTGCCCGGCGTCCACCTGCTGCGCACCCTCGACGACGCCGAGCGGCTGCGCCCCGTCCTCGCCCAGCAGCACGACATCGTGGTCGTCGGCGCGGGCTGGATCGGCGCCGAGTTCGCCACGGCCGCCCGCGAGGCGGGGTGCGCGGTGACCGTCGTCGAGGCCGCCGACCGGCCGCTCGCCGGTGCCCTGCCGGCGGAGGTGGCCGCGCCCATGGCGGCCTGGTACGCGGACAGCGGGGCCGAACTGCGCACCCACGCGCGCGTGGAGCGCATCGAGGCGGGCGCGGTGGTGCTCGACGACGGCTCACGGGTCCCCGCGGGCGCCGTCGTCGTCGGCATCGGAGCGCGCCCGGCCACCGCCTGGCTCACCGGCTCCGGCATCGAGCTGGGCGCCCATCGCGAGATCGTCGCCGACGACCACCTGCGCACCTCCGTGCAGGACATCTACGCGGTCGGCGACTGCGCTTCCTTCCCTTCGGGAAGGTACGAGGGGCGTCTGCTGGTCCACCACTGGGACAACGCGCTCCAGGGTCCGCGCACGGTGGCGGCGAACATCATCGGCGAGTCCCCGACGGCGTACGACCCGGTGCCGTACTTCTGGTCCGAGCAGTTCGGCCGCTTCGTCCAGTACGTCGGCCACCACGAGGCCGCCGACACGACGGTGTGGCGCGGCGACCCCTCGGCACCGGCCTGGACGGTCTGCTGGCTTCGCGACGGCCGGCTCGTCGCCCTCCTGGCGGTCGGCCGCCCCCGCGACCTGGCCCAGGGACGCCGGCTGATCGAGGCGGGCACTCCGATGGACCCGGAGCTGCTGCCCGATCCGTCGCGGCCGCTGAAGGCGGCGGCGGTGTAGTCGGCGGAGTTTTCCGTCGGGACAGCGGTGAGGGGCACTCCGTCGGCCCAGGTCGGACGGCCCCGGCTTCCGAGTGTCAGTCCGGGATGGCAGGCTTGTCCCGTGACCGAGATTGACGCAAAGACCGATGCTCTCGTCCCTGCCTGGCTCACCCTGCCCGACATCGCCGAACAGTTCGGCGTAGAGGTGACCCGAGTCCGGCAGCTGGTCAAGGAGGGCCAGGTGATCGCCGTACGCCGCGGCGAGAACCGCGCGCTGCACGTCCCCGCCGCCTTCATCGACGGGGACAAGGTCGTCAAGGGCCTCACCGGCACCTTGACGCTCCTTCGGGACGACGGCTTCACCGACGAAGAGATGCTCGAGTGGCTCTTCACCCCCGACCCGAGCCTGCCCGGCACGCCCGCGCAGGCCCTCAGCGAGAATCGCGGCACGGAGGTGAAGCGCCGCGCCCAGGCGCTCGCCGTCTGACCTGAACGAACGAAGGAACCGTCCGGCGTACGGGCCGAGCACCCGGCGGCTCGTACGCCATCGACCACGGGGGACACCGCCATGCCCAACAGCGCTCGCGCTCAGCTCGCCGACGCCCGCGTCTACCTCTGCACGGACGCCCGCAGACGCCAGGGTGACCTCGCCGAGTTCCTCGACGCGGTCCTGGCCGGCGGCGTGGACATCGTTCAGCTGCGCGACAAGGGCATGGAGGCAGGGGAGGAACTGGAGCACCTCCAGGTCTTCGCCGAGGCCTGTGCGCGCCACGGCAAGCTCCTCGCGGTCAACGACCGGGCGGACGTCGCCCATGCCATCGGTGCCGACGTGCTGCATCTCGGCCAGGGCGACCTGCCCGTGCTCGCGGCCCGCGCGATCCTGGGGGAGAACGTCCTGATCGGCCGTTCCACGCACGCCGACTCCGAGGCCGAGGCCGCCGCCGTCCAGGACGGCGTGGACTACTTCTGCACCGGCCCCTGCTGGCCGACCCCCACCAAGCCCGGCCGCCACGCCCCCGGCCTGGACCTGGTCCGCCACACCGCCTCCCTCGGCACCGACCGCCCCTGGTTCGCCACCGGAGGCATCGACCTCGGCAACCTCGACGAGGTGCTGGAGGCGGGCGCCCGCCGTGTCGTGGTCGTCCGTGCGATCACGGAGGCGGACGATCCCGGAGCGGCGGCGGGCGAGTTCGCGAAGCGGCTGCGCGACGCGTAGGCGCGCGGCAACTGTCCGAGAACTGTCCGAGGGGTGGACAAGAAGTCGACAAATCGGACAATTCTCAGCGGTTCGGTTGGGGTACCGACGCCCCCTGGCTAACCTGCCGGTATGGCCCTCGGATCCGCTTCCACCAGGACTGACCGCGCACGCACCGTGCGCGACATGCTCGCCACCGGCAAGAAGACGTACTCGTTCGAGTTCTCCGCGCCGAAGACCCCCAAGGGTGAGCGCAACCTGTGGAACGCGCTGCGCCGGGTCGAGGCCGTCGCACCCGACTTCGTCTCCGTGACCTACGGCGCCGGCGGCTCAACCCGCGCGGGCACCGTCAAGGAGACCCAGCAGATCGTCGTCGACACGACGCTCACCCCGGTCGCCCACCTCACCGCGGTCAACCACTCCATCGCCGAGCTGCGCAACATCATCGGCCAGTACGCCGACGCCGGGATCCGCAACATGCTCGCGGTCCGCGGCGACCCGCCCGGCGACCCCATGGGCGACTGGGTGCCGCACCCCAGCGGCCTGACCTACGCCGCCGAACTCGTCCGTCTCATCAAGGAGTCCGGTGACTTCTGCGTAGGCGTCGCGGCCTTCCCCGAGATGCACCCGCGCTCCGACACCTGGGACCGTGACGTCGAGCACTTCGTCGACAAATGCCGCGCCGGCGCCGACTACGCGATCACGCAGATGTTCTTCCAACCCGAGTCCTATCTGCGCCTGCGCGACCGCGTCGGCGCCGCGAGCTGCGAGACCCCGGTGATTCCCGAGGTCATGCCGGTGACCAGCGTGAAGATGCTGGAACGCCTGCCGCAGCTCAGCAACGCCGCGATCCCCGCCGTTCTGAAAGAGCGGATCCTCACAGCCAAAGACGATCCGGCGGCTGTACGCTCCATTGGCATCGAGTTCGCGACGGAGTTCTGCGCGAAGCTGCTGGACGAGGGAGTCCCCGGTCTGCACTTCATCACGCTCAACAACTCCACGGCGACGCTGGAAATCTACGAAAATCTGGGGCTGCACCACCCACAGCAGGCCTAGACCGGTCGCACCCGCGTACGACACACTGCGTAGCGGCCACCTGGGAGAGGGGCGTACATGGGCTTTACGGTCCTCTACATCGCGTTCGGAATCGTCGCGCTGTGGCTGCTCGGCGAGGTCCTGCTGCAGTACAAGGCGCGACTGCGCTGGCGACTGCTCGCCTTCGTCGGTTTCCTCTGCGTCGTCCTCGGCGTACTGAGCCGCTCGGTCGTGGTCATAGGCCTGGGCGCGGCGGCCTTCACGGTCGGCCAGACGTACGTCACGCTCTCGTTCCGCCGCGGCTTCGCGGCCGGCTGGGCCGTGCGCAACCGCCCGGGCATCGGCGCCAAGAGCGGCGGCAAGAGCAAGCGCCGCCGCGGCGAGCCGGACCACCAGGAACCGACACTTGAGGTCACCGACCTCGAAGCGACCGACGAGACGTCGTCGTACACGCCCGACGAGGCGTACGACGACTACGACCGCGACGACGTGTTCCGCCCCGCGCAGCCCGTCGAGACGATGGCCTCGGCCGCCGAGAGCAGCGCCGTCTACGAACCGCAGCCGCTGCCCGAGGACACCGGCCAGTACGGCGTCTACACCGACGCGGCGTACGCGGCCGCCACGGACCCCTCCTATGCGGCCGCCGCCCAGGCGCAGGACCCCAGCCAGAACTTCGCGTACGACGGCTACGCCGGCTACGACCAGCAGCAGTACGCCTACGACACCACCGGCCAGCAGCAGTACGCCGCCTACTCCGACCCGTACATCGGCACCCAGACGTACGGCGGGGCCACGTACGACACCGGCTACGGCGAGCAGCAGCAGTACGGCCAGCAGCAGGGCTACACCCAGGACCCGTACGCGACGGGCACCTACGGCGGCGAGACCCCGGCCGGCGGCCTCTGGGTGCCCCAGCAGCGCAACACCGACGACCCGTACGGCGGCGAACTCCCGCAGGAACAGCCGTACCCGTACCAGGGCGACGGCAACGGCAACAACAACGGCAACAACAACGGGTACGACGAGCAGTACCGGTACTGAGCGCGGTTCACTGCGAGCCGCGGAACTCCGGTCCCTCCACGATCAGTCCGGCCACCAGGGCGCCCGACATGCCCGCGTGCGGGAGCCCGCCGCCGGGGTGAGCCCAGCCGCCGACCGCGAAGAGGCCGGGCATCCGGGTGCTGTTCGCGGGGTGCAGCAGGCGCCCGTCCGCCGCTGCGAGTGCCGGGGCGGGCACCGCGCCGCCGTCCGCGCCCGTCGCCCCGGCGATGTCGGCGGGGGTGCGCGTCTCGTGCCACAGGAGGCGGTCGCGGAGGTCGGGTATCGCCCGCTCGGCGAGGGAAAGCACCCGCTCGACGTCCGCCCCGGACACCGTCAGGCCCGGCGCCACGGTCACGGTCAACGTGACCGCCTCGTGCTCCGCGTCCGGGACCGGCGACGGGTCGTCGGGCCGCAGCACCGTCACGGTGGGCGCGGCAGGGAACCCCGGGCGCTCACCGAAGAGCTGCGCCAACTCGCCCTCCCGGTCCGCCGTGTGCACCACCGTCCGGTGCGCAGCCCCCTGCGGACGTCCGCCGCGCAGCGCCAGCAGCACGCTCAGCCGGCTCGGCGTGATGCTCTCGCCGCGCGGTGCGACCTCGCCCTCGCCGCGCAGCGCCGCCCCGGAGGCGATGCGGTCCAGCGCGCCGGGAGCGACACCGGCCACCACGAAGTCCGCCTCCGCGACCGAGCCGTCGGAGAGCTCGACACCGGCCGCGCGGCCGTCCTTCTCGACGAGCCGCTCGACGGCGGCCCCGAAGCGGAACTCCACCCGGCGGGCCACGCACCGCTCGTACACCGCGCGGGCCAGCTCCCGGACGCCACCGCGCACGTACCAACTGCCGAAGGCGTGTTCCATGTAGGGCAGCACGGCCGCGGCGGCGGGGGTGGCCCGAGGATCGAGGCCGTACGCCAGCGCGTGGCTCTCCAGGAGGGCCGCCAGGCGCGGGTCGCGCAGCTCCCAGGCGCCGACCTCGGCGAGCGTGGTGGCCCGCCGGGTGCGCAGCAGCCGCTTGTGCGGCACCGCCGGATAGGGTTCGCGCTCGGCGAGCACCGACCAGTCGGTCCAGAGCGGCTCCTCCAGGAGAGGCCGGCGCGTCCGGTCCCAGGCCTCGCGGGCCCGCACCAGGAAATCACCCCACCGCTCGCCCGCACCGGCCCCCAGAGCCCCGTCCAGGGCCGCGACGACCCCCGCGCGGGAGGCGTTGGGCAGCGAGACCCGTGTGCCGTCGGCGAAGACGTGGTGGGACGACGGATCGACCTGGACCAGCTCGACGCACGCCTCCAGCGGCTCCTTGCCGGTCTTGACGAACAGGTCGCGGTAGACCGCGGGCAGCGGGAGCAACCCCGGTCCCGTGTCGAAGGAGAAGCCGTCGCGCTTGACTCGGCCCACCGCTCCGCCGTACGTCGCCGCGCGCTCGTACACCACCACCCGGTGGCCCGCGACGGCCAGCCGGGCAGCGGCCGCCATCGCGCCCATCCCGGCGCCGATCACCGCAATCCGTGCCATGCCAGGGACTTTATCGGCCACCACTGACAACCCGTGCCCCGGCCGTCAGCCGGGCGGGCGCCCGTCCCGTTCCGCAGCCCGCTGTGACCAGGATCTCAGGAAGCTGAAGGGGCTCGGACACGTGGTCGCTCAGGCCGCGGCCCAGCCGCTGGTGCTGTGCCTTCCGGGGGCAAACTCCCAGGCCCCCGGCCAAGGGGAGTACGGACACGGACGCGATCGTAACCAGTCGGCAACGGTGTGTCCTGGGCCTGAGTGCGCAGTGCTGAGTATCCGTACCTAGGGAGTGAGATGAGTACGCGCGCGGATGGGCCCGACCTGCGTGAACGGGAGAGTGGAGGCACGGCAAGGGGCGCGGCTCCGGCACCGCCGACACGGGGCGGCGGAACGGTGCGGCGCCCTTCACCGCTCCTTCCGCCGATCCGTCGGCGGAAGCGAGACACGGGGGGCCCGGGGGAACGACCGAACGGGGGTCCAACGGGGGAACACGGGGGAGTACGGGGGAAGCACGGCGAAGCGCCGGTTCGAGTGGCCCGCGGCCACATCGGACCGGCGCTTTTGCGTGCGCCCGTCGGCCCGGCCCGGCCCGGGCCGGGTCGGCCCGGCTCAGCGGCTGCCGCTCACGCGCCCCTGGAGCAGCCGGGAGAGCGCCGAGTGGACGTCGTCCAGGGAGCGTTCAGGTTGGAAGGACTGCCAGTCCAGGGCGGCTACCAGGACCATCCCGACCAGGGCGGACGCCGTCAGCTGGATGTCGATCTCGTCGCTGAGCTCGCCGTCCGCCACAGCGTCGCGCAGGACGCCCTCGACGACCGCGACCGCCTCCTGCCGCACCACCATCAGCGTGGACTGCCAGGCGCGGTTGGTGCGCCACAGCTCGGCCACGTAGAGCTGGGTGAAGGCCGGATAGCGGTCGATGAACACGAGCCCGGCGCGGATCATCGCGTCCAGGGCGTCGACCTTGCTGCCCCCATCGCGCGCGGTCTTCTCCGCCGCCTCCCGAAGGGAGGCGGTGAGGAGTTCCACGCCGTGCCGCAGCAGCTGTTCGAAGAGGACGGACTTGCTCGCGAAGTTGTAGTAGACCGTGCCCTTCGCGACCCCGGCGCGCTCGGCGATCTCGTCCACGGTGGTAGCGGAGAAGCCCTGTTCCGCGATGAGCGTGACGGCCGCCTCGTAGAGCTTCTGCCGTGTCGCCTCGCGGCGGGTGCCGCCGCCTCCCGTGGTGCTGCTGCTGTCCATGGCCTTGATTGTCACAGGACCGGTCACGTGCGGGGTCACAGGCTCAGCTCCGGGTGCAGTCGGTCGAGGGTCCACACCTGCTTGCGGTGCGCGGACAGGGCGGTGAGCGCGAGAGCGCCCGCGGTGAACGCCACGAGGACGGCGCACGCCTGCCAGACGGGCCCGAGACCGCCGCCCGTGATGAGCCTGCGCAGGGCCGCGACGACGTAACTCATCGGCAGGAAGGGGTGGATCGCGTTGAAGAAGCCCGGACTGGTCTGGACGGGGTACGTACCGCCCGCCGACGTCAGCTGGAGCATCAGAAGGGCGAGGACGAGGATCCGGCCGGCCGCTCCGAAGCGTGCGTTCAGCCACTGCACGATCGCCGCGAAGCAGGCCGTCACCAGGAAGAGGAAGCCCACCGTTCCGGCCGCTCGCACCATCTCCAGGCCGATCGCCCAGTGCAGGACCGACATCAGCGCCGCCGTCTGCAGCACACCCAGGGCGGCCACCGGCAGCCAGCCCGCCAGCGCGATGCGCCAGGCCGAGCCGCCCGCCGCGAGGGCACGCCGGTTGAGCGGCGGGATCAGCATGTACGCCACCATCGCGCCCACCCACAGGGAGAGCGGGATGAAGTACGGGGCGAAGCCGGTGCCGTAGTTGGGCGCGTGGTGCAGGTCCTTCGAGGCGAGCCGCACCGGATCGGACATGACGCCGGTGCGCTCGTCGCGGTCCTTCTTGTCGTAGTCGGGGATCTGCCCGGCGCCGTCGTGGAGCCCTCCGGCCAGCTTCCCCGAGCCGTCACCGAGCTTGTACATGCCGCCGTTGAGGTCGTACGCGCCCGTCTTGAGCTTGCCGACGCCGGTGTCCAGGTCCGCGGCGCCGGTCTTGGCCGTGTCGAGCCCGGTGTGCAGCGTCTTGGCTCCCGCGGCGACCTTGCCGGCGCCCTCGTTCAATTTGTTGATCTTGGATACGGAGTCGGTGAGGTCCTCGGAGAGGTGCGGCGAGCGGTCGGCGAGGGCCTGCGCCTGCTTCTGCAGCGTGGCGAGGTTCTTGTCGAGCTTGTCGAGGTCGCCGTCCTGGTCGGCGATCAGCGTGTTGAGGTCGTCGGCGACCTTCGCGACGTCCGCGGCCGCCTGCTTGGCCTTCTTCAGGTCGGGGCAGGCCGCGTCGGGCAGCGGCAGGTCCTCGCAGCGCGCCTTGTAGACGGCGTTCAGCGTGTCGGAGGCGGTGTGGGCGCCCTTGGCGGCGATCGGGGCGGTCTTCACCAGGGTGTCGAGGTTGTCGCGGATCCCTGAGGCGGAGTCGGCGACGAGCTGTGCCGTGTCGCCGATCGAATTCTCGTTGTCCTTCAGGAAGGGCCCCACCTTGTCCGCGACCCCGTTGACCTTGTCGGCCAGTTTCTGTGTGCCGTCCGCGACCTGCCGCGAACCGTCCTCCAGGTCGCCCGCACCCGTGTTGAGCTTCTTGAGGCCGCCGGAGAGCTTGCCGCTGCCCTTCTTGGCCTCCTTCAGCCCGTCCGCGAGGTCCTTGGAGCCCTTCTCCGCCTTGCCGATCCCGCCCGTGAGCTTGTCGGCCCCCTTGGCGGCCTTCTCGGTCTGCCCGTGGATGTCCGAGAACGACACGAAGATCTTGTCGAGGAACGACCGGGACGCCTTCGTGGACGCGGCCGTGCGCACCTCGCTGAACACCGTCCTGGAGATCTGCCCGACGATGTAGTTGTTCGCGTCGTTCGTACGGACCTGGAGCGCGCCCGTCTCGGGGGAGCCCCCGGAGCTGGAGGCGATCTTCTTACTGAAGTCGGACGGCATGGTCAGCGACAGGTAGTACGTGCCGTCCTCGACGCCCGCACGGGCCTCGGCGGCGCTCACCTCGTGCCACTCGAAGGTGTCGCTGTCGCGCAGCCCTTCGGTGATGTCGTCGCCCGCCGTGACCTTCTTGCCCGCGGCGGTCGCCCCCTTGTCGTCGTTGACGAGCGCCACCGGGATGCGGTCCAGGCGGCCGTACGGGTCCCAGAAGGACCACAGGTACAGAGCGCCGTACAGCAGGGGCAGCAGCAGGAGCGCGGCGAGCGCGGCCCGGGGCAGCCTGCCCCTGCCGAAGCGCCTGAGCTCAAGAACGGCCAGTTTCGGCGAGCGCATCAGCCGCCCCCTTCTCGTCGTCACGTGTCGCGCCGTCAGGCCTGCCGGCGTCGGAGTCCTCCGCTTGGCGCTCGTCCTCGTGCGGCGAGGTCCGCACCACGACGGCGTCCTCGGGGGCTTCGCTGCACACCGCCAGGACCGTCGTGCCGGAGGCGGCGACGGACCTCAACAGGGCCCAGGCCTCGGCCCGTTCGGCGTCCGACAGCTTGAGGTCGGTGTCGTCGACGCCCAGCAGACGCGGGCGTCCGATGAGAGCGAGGGCGATGGACAGCCGCAGCGCCTCCAGGCGCTCCAGATCCCGTACGGCCGTCCGCGAGCCCTTGGGCAGCGCGGACCGGTCGAGCCCGGCGGCGGCCAGCGCGGTGTCGATCCGCAGCTTCGCCGCCGCGATCCGCTCCGCGCGCGGTCGCAGGAGAGCGCGCACGGAACCATCGAACCGCCGCTGCAGCAGCGCCCGTTCCCTCAGGTGCTCCCCGACGGTCAGGGCGGGGTCGAGGTCGGTGACGCCGGGGACGTGGGCCGGTGCGCTGAAGCGCCGCACCGACGCCAACTGCTTCGGCAGCACCGAACCGCCCACCGTGGCGGTCCCCTCGGTCGGCTTCATCCGCCCGGTGAGCGCGAGCAGCAGACATGTCCGGCCGGAGCCGGAGGGTCCCTCGATCGCGATCAGCGAACCGGGTTCCGCGGCGATACGGACGTCCCGGAACGCCCATCCCCGCGGCCCCCTGAGCCCGAACCCCTCGGCGTGCACAGCGACTCCGGCAGCTTGCTCCGGCCCGTCCATGTCCCCCTCGCTCCCCTGAGCCGGGGGCCCGGTCAAGACCCCCATTTTTGAACTGACTGGTCAGTGCAAAAACTATCCCGAACTGTCGATCGAAGCAAAGGCCCAGGTCAGAACGGATTGTCAGTGGCATACCGCACGATGGGCACATACGGCCACAGTGCCGTCACACGACGACAGGAGGTTCGTCATGGCCAACTCGTCCGCAGCCGCCTCCCACCGGCGCCGCGCCTCCGGCCCTGCCCCCTCACTGACCGGCCCGGCGAGCGATGTGCACCCCGTGCTCCGCCGGGCCACGGCCCCGCCCGCCGCCCTCGACCTGCTCGCCCAGGCCCGCGCCGGCCTCGACGAGGCGACCGTCCTCGAAACACCCAACGAGCGCTATGCGACGGCCCACCTGGCCGCCCTGCGCACCGCCGCCGCGGTCCTCGCCGCGCGAGGACGCCCGGAGCCCACGTCCCGACGCAGGGCACGCATCCGCAGCGCCTGGGAAGTGCTCCCCGAAATAGCGCCCGAACTCGCCGAGTGGAGCGCGCTGTTCGCCTCCGGGGCCCGCCGCCGCGCCCGTGCCGAGGCGGGCATACAGGGCGCGGCCAGCAGCCGCGACGCCGACGACCTGCTGCGCGACGTGGCGATGTTCCTGCGCCTCGTCGAGCGGATGCTCGTCCTGCAGCCGGTGCTGCCCCAGCCGAGGCAGGACGAGGACCGTGACGTCCCCGACGCCGGGTGACCTGCCCACTGTGCCGGGGACGCGCGCCCCGCCACCGCGCGATCCGCCGCGTGAGACGGGGGACCGGGTACGGCATCGGAGGCAATAGGGTGGAACCGCCTGAAGCCTTCCGCCCCGGCCCCGGGGCCGGGAGGCACGTCGATCGCTCCGCCGTGCAAGAGGCGGTGCCGCGCCGAGGAGTCAACTGCCGTGTCGGACCCGATGCGCCCGCCCGTCTCCCACCAAAGCCCCTCACCGACGTCGCTGCGCTCCGGCCCCTCCCGACCCCGCGCCTCTCTGCGTACCGCCGTGGTCTGGGAGGTCCTCCAAGGCGCCCTCGACCGCCGGATCAAGGCCACGGGGCGGGAATCGCTGGACGTCCTCGACACCGGAGGCGGCAGCGGCAACTTCGCGGTGCCCGTGGCTCGCCTCGGCCACCGAGTCACCGTCGTCGACCCGAGCCCCAACGCGCTGTTCGCGCTGGAGCGCCGGGCCGCCGAAGCCGGGGTCGCCGACCGCGTGAAGGGCGTCCAGGGCGACGCGCACGGCCTGTTCGACGTGGTCGAGCGCGGCGGGTACGACGCGGTGCTGTGCCACGGCGTCCTCGAGTACGTGGACGACCCCGCCGAGGGCGTGCGCAACGTGGTCGACGCGCTGCGCCCCGACGGCGTCCTGAGCCTGCTCGCCGCGGGCCTCGGCGGAGCGGTGCTCGCGCGCGCCCTCGCCGGGCACTTCAAGGAGGCCAGGCAGGCGCTCGACGACCCGGACGGCCGCTGGGGCGAGGGTGATCCCGTACCTCACCGCTTCACCGCCGAACAGCTCACCGCGCTGGTCGAGGGCGCGGGCCTGCGGGTCGGTGCCGTGCACGGCGTGCGGGTCTTCGCGGACCTCGTCCCCGGGGTCCTTGTGGACACCGAGCCAGGTGCCCTGGACGCCCTGCTGAAGCTGGAGGCGGCGGCCGCCGAGCTCGCCGCGTTCCACTCCGTGGCGACACAACTGCATGTGCTCGGTGAGACTCAGGGGACCGAGGAGGGCTGAGCCGCCTCCCGCGGCGCCCCGCTGATCAGGGCCTTGGCTGCACATGGAGTACGCCACAGGCCCCCCGATCGGCCGCTCGGCGCCGTATGATCGAGGGAGACCGTCCGGCATGACGGACCGGCCGCTGGGGAATGCACGCCTCAGTGAACCGGGGTGCCATGGCGGGTCCCGGTTGGCCAATTGGCGTAGAGGGGCGGGTTTCACGGGGGCGATTCCCTGCCTATCCTGAAGGGGACCCCCGGTCGCCCCGGCGACTGCACGATGAGGAGGACGCCGTGCCGCTCTCGGAGCACGAGCAGCGAATGCTCGAGCAGATGGAGCGAGCGCTGTACGCCGAAGATCCCAAGTTCGCGACAGCGCTTGAGGGAAGCGGGCTGCGTACGTACACCCGACGACGGGTCTACCAGGCGGTCGCGGGCTTCCTGGTGGGTATCGCGCTCCTCATGGCCGGAATGGTCGCACAGCAGATCTGGGTCAGCGTGGTGGGATTCCTCGTCATGCTGGGCTGCGCGGTGCTTGCCGTCACCGGCTGGCGCAAGGCCCCCAAGCCCGGTGAGCAGTCGGCCACGCCCGGCGCACCCGCCGCGCGCCGTCAGGGACGACAGCGCCGCTCCATGATGGACCGCATCGAACAACGGTGGCAGCGCCGCCGCGACGAACAGGGCCAGTGAGCCCGGCTCTTCGAGCCGCTCGTACACCCAAACGCACACAGGGGTGACCGCCTGAGAAGGCGGTCACCCCTTAAGCATGTGCGCGGATAGAAGAGGGCGCGCCCATACCGGCAGCCCCGCGGCGAACGGGGGCAGCACGGCCGGCGGACGGCACAGGCAGCCCAGGGGGCGAGCGGGAGACCACGGCCGCCGGATGCGGGCCGCCGCTGGGTGCCGCGCCCGGCGGCGCCCCGGCTTTGCCGTGGCACGGTCCGGGCCCGGTCGGCGGGCGGGCCGTAGACGGCAGGGCAGGGGGCGAGCGGGAAGCCAGCGCCGGCCGGAGCGGGCCGCCGCAGGGTGCCGCGCCGGG